>RFHC01000056.1 GCA_003696505.1 Deltaproteobacteria bacterium | reverse complement strand
TACTTCTATTTTTCCGGCGAAAAAGGAAAGGGGGCCCGGCTGGTGAAGGAGGTGAGGAGAAAACCTCTCTCCTTCCGTGAAGGAGCCCTTCACGCTTATCTCAGGGGACTCGTCCTCCTGGGAGAGGGAGATACATCCAGGGGAATGAGAGAGCTTGCCCGCTGTGTCTCTACTTATCCTGGCTCTCAGGAATCGGAGAGGGCCTGGGAGAAATTCCGGATTCTCACACGGATGAAGGACATATCACCCGAACCGGAAACGGTCCTTCTCGTCGCTTCGGCGCTTGAAGGGATGGGGAAGTTCCGCGAGGCCGAAGAGCTTTTGAAAAGCGAGACCAGCCTCTTTCAGGGGAAGGAGAGGGGCGAGATGCTCCTCCTCCTTGCGGACTGCGTGAGGAGGCAGGGGAGATACGAGGAGGCCGTGTCTCTCCTCACTCAGGAGGACCCTTCGATACCTGCGGGAATCAGGGGTGAAATGCTCTTCTACGCGGGCGTCTACCTCTGGTACAGGGGAAGGACCGGGGAGGCAATCTCCCTTCTCGAAAGGGTGGAAAGGGAGTTCGCGCCGAAAGAGGTTTCCTTTCGCGCGGCATACAACGCGGGCCGGATACACGAGGAGGCGGGAAACTTCCAATCGGCTTACGAGCTCTACATCAGAGCGTCCCGGTCTCCTGCCAGGAAGATAGCAGAGGAAAGCGGATTCAGAGCGGGACTCTGCCTCTATCTCCTCGGTAAGTTCAGAGAGGCAGAGGTTCACTTTTCTCGTCTCTCCCGGAAGTACGCGCCGGACAACGAGCGGTTTCTCTTCTTCCGCGCTCTTTCACTGGAGAAGATAGGAAGGACCAGCGAGGCGATGGGAATTTACCGGTCCATCCTCGCCGGCGGAAAGGGTGGTCTTTACTTTTTTCAGTCTCTGAGAAAGGTGAGCGGAAAGTACCGCTGGGAGGTCTTCTCTTCGCTTCCTTTCCGCCGGGAAAACCCCCTCACTCTGGGAGAGAGGTTTTTCAGGGAGAAAAAGCGGGAAGGAGCCCTGAGAAGGGCCATCAAAAGGGCTTTCACGTTTCTCGATGCGGGAGCGTGGACCTTTGCCGCAGAAGAGATGGAGAGGCTTTTCCGCTCTAAAGGGTACGGGCGGGGAGAACTGGGAGTCACCCTCCGCTTCCTCTTCGGAGACTTCCCGGAGGCATTGAAAATCGCGTCCCGCACCTCCATCGAGCCTCTCCCCCCCGTCACGAGGGCGCACCTCCTCTATCCCTCTATTCCCATCGTCTCCCGCGTTGGGGAAGAGATGGGGGACCCGTTTTTCCTCCACGCCATCATGAGGCAGGAGTCCCTTTTCGACGTCCACGCCGTCTCGTCGGCCGGCGCCATTGGGCTCGGCCAGATTATGCCCGCAACGGGGAGGAGGATTGCCCGCTCAATGGGTATGGAGAGGTTTGGTCCCGACCTTCTCTTCTTTCCCTCGGTAAACGCCTCCTTTGCAGCCAGGCACTTGAAGGGGCTCCTGAGGAAATACGGGGGAAACAGGATTCTCGCCGCTGCAGCATACAACGGCGGGGAGAGGTCCGTCTCACGGTGGCTAAGGAAGTTCGGGGGAGACCCCTACCTCTTTCCCGAGCGAATCGGCTTCGAAGAGACGAGGAGATATGTTCGGAGGGTCATGGACCACTACCTGAACTATCTCAGGATTTACGGCGATGGCTGGGAGAGGGTTGCTTCCCTCCTCTCACGGTCGGGGAAGGAGGGAGAGAAACCGTAGGACGCGCTGGATGATCCGCTCTCCTGCTTCCGGTTTTCTCCTTCCCGCTCTGATGACCTCCTCGAGGAGTTCTCCCTGCTCCTCTTCCGGTCCGGTGAAAATGAGGAAATCAGGACCGCCCTCCACGGTCATCTCCGCGATTTCCCGGAAAGAGTAATTGCTCTTAACCGCGGCCATTTTCAGGTCGTCGGAGAAGGTGACTCCCTGGAAACCGAGCTTCTCCCTCAGAAGGTCCTCCAGAATGACACGGGAGAAAGTTGCGGGCCTCTCCGGGTCTAATGCTTCGTATACGACGTGGGCCGTCATGAGCGCGGGAAATCCTCTCCTCACGAATGCGCCGAATGGGGGGAGATGGACCTGCTGGAGCTCCTCTCTCGATATGGAAGAGCGGGGAAGTTCCACGTGCGAGTCGACATCTGTCACCCCGTGGCCCGGGAAGTGCTTGCCCACGGGTATCACGCCCCCCCTGCTCAGGCCTTCTGAGAAGGGGAGGGCACACCTGATGACCTCTTCCGGGGTTTCTCCGAAACTCCTGTCGCCGATAACCGTGCCCTCATCTCCACCCGAAACGTCGAGGACGGGGGCGAAATTGACGTTGACTCCGACCTCGGAGAGTTTTCTCCCCAGGTGCCGTCCCCTCTGCTCGATTTCTCGAGGGCTCATCGTTTTCCCCATCTCCCTCGCAGAAGGGAGAACCCACCCGTCCCAGCGAATCCTCTGGACTCTCCCTCCCTCCTGGTCGATCGAGATGATAACGGGATAGGGGGAGAGGGACCGGACCCGGGTGGTCAGTTCTCTCACCTGGTCGGGGCTTTCGATGTTCCCGGAGAAGAGGATGACCCCTCCCGCGAGTCCTCTCTCGAGTTTCTCCCTGAGGAAGGGCGTGAGGGTGGTGCCCCGGAAAGAGAAAATCAGCCGACGGGCATGTTCTGTCCCTTTGCCGTTCACAGGAATTCCCCCCCTTCCCGAACGTCCAGAGCGTCCCGGAGACCGTCCCCGAGGAAGTTTATCGACATCACCAGGAGCATGATTGCCAGTCCCGGGAAGGTGGTGATGTGAGGGGCCACGAAGAGGTAGAACCTCCCTTCGTTTATCATGGCGCCCCAGGAAGGAGTGGGAGGCTGAACGCCGAGCCCCAGGAAGGAGAGGCCGGCCTCCGCGACGATTGCCCGGGCGACCCCAAAGGTGGCCTCGATGATGATAGGGGAAAGCGCGTTGGGCAAAAGGTGGCGAAGGATGATTTCCCTCGACGGAACGCCCATCGCCCTCGCCGCGGCGACGAAGTCAAGTTCCCTCAGCTTCAATATCTGACCGCGGATGATGCGCGCGTACCCGACCCATCCGATGATGGAGAGCGCGATGATGACGTTTCTCAGTCCCGGACCGAGAACAGCGGTCATCCCGATTGCCAGGAGAATTCCCGGAAAAGCGAGAAACACGTCGGCTATCCTCATGAAGAGGGAGTCGACGAAGCCCCCGGCGTAGGCCGCAACAGAGCCGACGGCGAGGCCGATGGCGAGAGAAATCGTCACGGCCGTCAGCCCCGCCGCGATGGAGACCCTGGAGCCGTGGACGATTCGGCTCAGCACGTCCCTTCCCAGCTTGTCCTGGCCCAGCAGGTGTTCCTTGGATGGGGGACTTAAGCTTCCCTTCAGGTCCTGAGCGAAGGGGTCTCCGGGGGAAATGAGAGGGGCGAAGATGGCGGTGAGGAGGAAGAGGAGGCAGACGATTCCTCCGAAGATGACGGACTTCTTCTTCAGCAACCGCCGGAGCGTTCCCCTCTCTTCACTCAGCCTTCTCATACCGTATCCTCGGGTCGAAAAGTCCGTATGCCATGTCGGTCAGGAGGTTCACGAGGACGTAGAACAGCGCGATGAAGAGCACGCACCCCTGCACGAGGGGATAATCCCTGTTGTTGATTGCGCTGATGGTGAGGTAGCCGATTCCCGGCCACGAGAAAATCATCTCCGTGATGATGCTCCCTGCCAGGAGTGCCCCGAACTGGAGCCCCATGACGGTGAGAACGGGAATCATGGAATTTTTCATGACGTGAACGAGGAGAACCCTTCTCCTGGGAAGACCTTTGGAGAGAGCCGTCTTCACGTAATCCTGCCCGAACTCGTCCAGGAGGGAGGAGCGGAGGAGACGTGTGAGAATTGCGGACATTCCCAGGCCCATCGTCAGTGAGGGGAGGATAAGGTGAGAGAGCCCGCCCCGTCCCGCCACGGGCAGAAGGTTCAGTTTGATGGAGAAGAGGAGGATGAGAAGTGGTCCGAGCCAGAAGTTGGGCATGGAGAGGCCGATCAGGGAGAAGAAGAGGGAGGCGCCGTCTGCAGGGGTATCCTTTTTCACTGCCGCGATGATTCCCAGCGGGAAGGCGATGAGGAGGGCAACGACGATTGAGCCCGCGGCGAGTTCCAGCGTGGCGGGGAAACGGCGGAGTATCTCCTCCAGGACGGGGCGGCCCGTCCTGATGGATGTCCCGAGGTCCCCACGGATGACTCCCTCGAGGTACAAGAGGTACTGCTCTCCCAGGGGTTTGTCCAGATTGAGGGCTTTTCTGAGAGCTTCTTTCTGGGCGGGCTGAGCCGTCTCGCCGAGCATGATATCGACGGGGTCACCTGGAATGAGGTGCGCCATGAGAAAGACGGCCGTGACGACCCCGAAAACGACAGGAACGAGGGATGCGAGGCGGCGGAGGATGTAGCCCGTCATTGCCCTTCAATCCAGACATCTTTGAAGGGTCGGTACGATTCGTCAGGATAGAGGGTGAATCCGCGAATCCTCCTGTCAGCAACGAGGACGTTCTTGCTGAACCAGAGTCCGTAGATGGGGAGGTCGCGGGCAATTATCTTCTGGACCCGGCTGTAAATCTCTTTCCTCTTCGCCGGAGAGAGGACTCTCCTCCCCTCTTCCACGAGGCGGTCCACTTCAGGGTTTGCGTACCCGTTCCTGTTGGCTCCCGCCGGAGGAGTGCTCTTGGAGTGAAATGCGTAGTAGTAGATGTCCGGGTCCGTTATCCCGACCCACGTGAGCGAGTAGAGCTGGAAGTTTCCCCGTTTGATGTCGGAGAAAAAGGTTCCCCACTCGTAAGAGAGAATCTTCACGTCGATCCCTATCCTCCTCAACTGCTCCTGGATAACCTGGGCAATTCTCCTTCTCAGGTCGTTCTGCGAGGTCCGGTAGGTAATGGAGAACCGCGGGAGAGGTCCGTCCCCATCCGGGTCGGGGAAACCGGCTTCGTCGAGGAGTTTCTTCGCCTTTTCCGGGTCGTAGGGATACCGGGGGACGTCCGATTCGTGCGCCCAGTAGAGGGGGGAGATAAGGGTATCTCCGGGAACGGCAAGGCCCCTGAGGATGGAGTCGATGATCTCCTGCCGGTTGATCCCCCTTGCGATGGCCTCCCTTACCTTCCGTTTTCTCAGTATCGGGTCTCTCAGGTTGAAACCGAGGTAGGAGAAGTTGCTCCCCACGGATTCGACTACCTGGAAGCGCCCGTCTTTTCGGATTTCGTCGAGGAGGTCGGGCGTCACGCCGTTTATGACGAGGTTGATTTCTCCCTTCTTCAGCTGAAGGAACCTGACGTTGTCGTCAAGGACGAATCGGAGGACCAGCTTTTTCACCTTCGGGGGGCTCTCGAAGTAGGCTTCATAGGGGACGAAGACGGCTTCCTGGTCGGGGGAAAAGGTGACCATCCGGAATGGCCCTGTCCCGTTTTCTCCGTTCTTCAGCGCCTCCTTCGGGGTTCCTTCCCTGACGATGGGGACGGTGAGAGCCGTTTCGAAGGGGGCGAAGGGCTCCTTCAGGGAAACCTGAAGGACTTGGTCGGAAATTATCTTTATCTCTTCTATTTTTTCGAACGTTCCCGCGTGGGGAGTTCCGTTTGCCGGGTCTCTGAGGAATTCATACGTGTAGGCCACGTCGCGCGCTGTCAGGGGTGACCCGTCGTGGAAGGTGACCCCTTTTTTCAGGCGGATGAGGTAGGTTTTCGGGTTTATGGAGGTGACGCTCTCCGCCAGGTCGGGAACGGGCCTCCCGCGGAAGTCCTTTTTCATCACACCGTTGTAGCAGAGTTCGATGAGCTGGTGGCTGTAGGCGTCTGTGGCGTAGCGCGGGTCGATGTTCGTTGGAGTCCCGTTCATCCCCACGACGACGGTCCCTTCGTCGATGGGGAGGCGAGACGAGCAGGACTGAAAGAGAGCGGGGGCAGCGGCGAGGAATAGCCCCAGGAGGGCGTATGTGAGGAACTTTTTCCCCATGTCCCGTCCTTTTTTGACTAAACTAATGAAGCGTTGGTGGGGTGTCAAGGCAGGGGAGCGAGGTTGCAGGTTCTTCCGGGCTGTTTTATAGTTATCGATGGTTCTATTTTGAAAAGGATATCGTAGATGAACGCGTTTTTTCTGAAACTGGCGGCACTCTTCTACCTTGCCGGAAGCCTTTCCTATCTCGCGTACGTGGTTTTCATGAGCGAGAAGGCGGTGTCAGCCGGTCGTTTCTCGCTCCTCTTCGGGTTCGGCGTCCACCTCGTCGGATTCCTGATGAGATACTTCGAGGCAGGATACACGCCCATTACGAATCTCTTCGAGTCTCTCTCCTTCTTTTCCCTTGCGGTGGTGGGTGTCTTCCTCGTCGTGGAGAGGAGGTACAGGCTGAAAGTGCTGGGGGCATTCGTTTCCCCCATCGCGTTCATCCTCATACTCTTCACCGCTTTCCTCCCCTCGGAGATTCAGACGATTCCACCCGCGCTCCAGAGTTACTGGCTTCCCATTCACGCGACGCTTCTTTTCGTCGGTGATGCCATCTTTGCCGTCGCTTTCGCTGCGGGAATCATCTACCTCATTCAGGAGAGACAGCTCAAGAGGAAGAAACTGGGGCCCCTCATGAGAAGGCTTCCCCCTCTCGATGTTCTGGACGAGATAAACCACCGGTGCCTCACCTTCGGGTTTCCTCTCCTCACCGTTGGAATTATCACGGGGGCCATCTGGGCGGAATACGCCTGGGGCTCATACTGGTCCTGGGACCCGAAGGAGACCTGGTCTCTCATTACCTGGCTTCTCTACGCGGCTCTCCTTCACGGGCGCCTTACCGTCGGATGGAGGGGGAGAAAGGCAGCGATTCTCGCAATCGTCGGATTTGGCGCCGTCCTCTTCACGTTTCTCGGGGTGAATCTTCTTCTCCCCGGACTCCACTCTTACGCCAGTTTTGGGCGGTAGGTCGGTGACATGAAACTCGTTCTCGTCGGATTGAACCACAAGACTGCTCCAGTGGAAGTGAGGGAGAAGTTTGCCTTCCCCGAGAGCGGAATGGGGCTCGCCCTGGCGGGAGTCCTGGAGAGGGATTCGGTGAAGGAGTGTGCAATCGTCTCCACCTGCAACCGGGTAGAGATATACGCCGTCGTCGATGACGAGAGAAAGGGCGTGGAGGAGATTAAACAGTTCTTCGCCGAATACCACGGCGCCTCACTGGAGGATGTGGACGGTTACCTCTACTCTTACCGCGGCTCTGAGGCTATCCGCCATCTCTTCCGCGTCGCCTCGAGCCTCGATTCCATGGTGCTGGGAGAACCTCAAATTCTCGGGCAGGTGAAGGACGCCTACGAATATTCGCTGAAGTTCCGCTCTTCGGGACCCAACCTGAAAAAACTTTTCCCCCGCGCGTTTCAGGTGGCGAAGAGGGTCCGCACGGAGACGAAAGTAGCTTCTTCGGCGGTTTCCGTCAGCTACGCCGCCGTCGAACTGGCGAAGAAGATTTTCTCCACTCTGGAAGACAAGACGGTGATGCTCATCGGAGCCGGCGAGATGTCCGAACTCGCCGCGCGGCATCTCCTCAACGCGGGGGCAGGAAAGATTCTCGTTACGAACAGGACGTTCGAAAGGGCGGTGAAGCTGGCGAACGAATTCGAAGGGACGCCTATCCGCTTCGAAGAGTTCATCAGCCACCTGAAGTACGCCGACATCGTCATCAGTTCAACGGGGGCCCCGCGGGTCATTATCGAGAGGGGCGACGTGGAGAGGGTCATCCAGGAGAGAAGGAACAGACCGATGTTCTTCATAGACATGGCCGTTCCCCGCGACATCGACCCGTACGCAAACGAGATTGACAACGTCTACGTCTACGACATCGACGATCTCCAGTCTGTCGTGGAAGAGAACATCGGAGAGCGCCAGAAAGAGGCGCGGAAGGCGGAAGAGATTGTTCTGGAAGAGGTGGAGAAATTCCAGAAGTACTACCGTGAAGTTTCGGAAATAGGTCCCGTCATCGCGCGCCTGAGGGGGACGTTCGAGGAAATACGTCAGGCAGAGGTGCAGAAAGCTCTCTCTCATCTAAAGGGAGGGGACGAGAAAGTCGTGAAGGTGCTGGAGGGGCTCTCCCGGGCGCTCATGAACAAGTTTCTCCACGCTCCCACGACTGCGCTGAAGCGGGGCGGCGATGACGAGCACGAGTACTCCCTCTCAGAGGCGGTGAAGAAAATCTTCAACCTCGAAGAAGGGGAAGAAGAGAGGGAAAAAGAAAAAAACAGGGTGGAAAGGTGAAATGAGCGGAAAGGTTCTGAAACTGGGGACAAGAGGAAGCATGCTGGCTCTCTGGCAGGCGAATTACGTGAAAGGGGAAATAGAGAGGAAGCATCCCGGCGTGAAGGTCGAACTCGTCAGGATAAAAACCACCGGAGACAAGATTCTCGACGTTCCCCTTGCCAAGGTGGGGGGAAAGGGCCTGTTCGTGAAAGAAATCGAGGAGGCCCTCCTGGACGGGCGCATAGACCTGGCCGTTCACAGCATGAAAGACGTTCCCACCGTTATCCCCGATGGGTTGACCATTGCCGTCATAACGGAGAGGGAAGACCCGCGGGACGTTCTCGTGTGTCCCTCCGGGAAAGGTTTTCGGGAACTTCCTGCCGGGGCGCGGGTGGGGACGAGTTCGTTGAGGAGGCAGGCGCAGATACTCGCCCTCCGGCCTGACTTACAGGTCGAGCCGCTGAGGGGGAACCTGGACACGCGCCTCCGGAAGGTCGAGGAGGGGCTCTACGACGCGGTTATCCTCGCCTCTGCGGGAATCACGAGGATGGGCTGGCAGGAGAGGGTGACGGAGTATCTCGACGTGGAGACGATGATTCCCGCCATCGGGCAGGGAGCCCTGGGCATCGAGGTCCGGGAGGACGACGACGAGACGATGGAATACATTCGCTTTCTCACGCACAGGGAGACGGAAATCGCCGTCAGGGCCGAGAGGGCGTTCCTCCACAGGCTCGAGGGGGGGTGTCAGGTGCCCATCGCTGCCCACGGGAGGATGGGCGGCGGGACTCTGGAGTTGAACGCGCTCGTTGCTTCGGTGGACGGGAAGAGGGTTGTCAGGGGTCGGAAGTCTGGTGACCCGTCCAGGCCTGAGGACCTGGGAAGGGACCTGGCAGAGGAGATTCTCTCCCGCGGCGGGAAGGAGATACTCGAAGAGGTCTATTCCGAATCCTGAAGGAGAGTTCGTGAAGCGGGACGGCGAAGGGCCACGGATAGTCGTCACGAGGGAGAGGGAAAAGTGGGAGGAGTCAGCTCAGGTCGTCAGGGAGTTCGGCGGAGTCCCCTACCCATTTCCCACGATTGAAACAGGTCCTGTCGAGGGCGTCACTTCTGAAGAGGTTCTCCGTGGGCTCAGAGAGTCTTCCTGGGTGGTTTTCACCAGCGAGAGGGCGGTCAAATATACCCTCCTCCTCGGAGGAGACGATTGCCGCCGCCTCCTCGGCGAGAGGAAGATAGCCGTCGTCGGGAAGAAGACCGGCGAAGCGCTCGAGGAGGAGGGGCTCTCGCCGGATTTTCTCCCGCGGGAGATGTCGGGGGAAGGGCTGGGACGGGAGCTGGCGACTTTCCTCGGCCCCTCAGATTCTGTCTTCTTCCCGAGGGCGAGAAGGGGGAGACGGGAAATTATCTCCATCCTCGAGGAGAGAGGGATACCCATCACGCCTCTCGACATCTACGAGACGCGTCAACCCGTGGTCTCCGAGGAGGAAGTTGAACGCCTCTTATCCTTTCGACCCGATGCCGTCACTTTCACAAGTCCATCCACATTTCAGAACTTTCTCTCCATCCTCGGGGAGAAAAGGGCGGAAATCGTTCTTTCAGGTGGTAAAATCGGAGTCATAGGAAAGACGACAGAGAGCGCTGTCAGGCAGAGAGGGTACGTGCCCCACGCGTGCCCCGAGGAACCCACCTTCGAAGCCCTGATCAGGGAACTCATCGTGGCCGTGAGAAAATAAATGAGGGGAGGGAGAAGAGCCATGTACTTTCCCGAAGTGAGAATGAGGCGTTTGAGGAAGACGGAGAACCTGAGGAGGATGGTGAGGGAGACGAACCTCACTCTTGACGACCTCATCTACCCCCTCTTCGTCATCCACGGGAAGGGGGTGAAGAATGAAATCCCCTCGATGCCGGGCGTTTTTCAGCTGAGCATCGAAAATCTGGTAAAGGAAGCCAGAGAGGCTTACGACATGGGAATCCCGGCAGTCCTCCTCTTCGGCATTCCCGAGAAGAAAGACCCGGTCGGCTCAGATGCCTATTCGGATGACGGGATTATTCAGAGGGCGGTGCGGGAGCTGAAAAACGCCCTTCCCGACCTGGTCGTTATCACCGACGTGTGCATGTGCGAGTACACGGACCACGGGCACTGCGGGGTTCTCGACGAATCGGGTTACGTGAACAACGACGCGACGCTGGAACTTCTTGCCAGGAGCGCCGTCTCCCACGCAAAGGCGGGCGCAGACATGGTTGCCCCCTCAGACATGATGGACGGGAGGGTGGCCGCCATCAGGGACGCTCTCGACGAAGAGGGCTTTGAGACGGTCCCCATCATGTCCTACGCCGCCAAGTATGCCTCCGCCTTCTATGGGCCCTTCCGCGACGCGGCAGAATCGGCCCCCAAATTCGGGGACCGGCGGGCGTATCAGATGGACCCTCCCAACGTGAGGGAAGCGATTCGGGAGGTTGCCCTCGACATCGAGGAGGGAGCTGACATCGTCATGGTTAAACCGGCGCTCGCGTATCTCGACGTCATCAGGGAGGTGAGGGAAACTTTCGACCACCCGGTGGCGGCATACAACGTGAGCGGAGAGTATTCCCTCGTCAAGTCTGCGGGCAAGATGGGCTGGATAGACGAGGAAAGGGTGACCCTGGAAATTCTCACGGCGATAAAGCGAGCAGGCGCGGACCTTATCATCACCTATCACGCGAAAGAAGCGGCGAAGCTCATCGGAGGTTGAAGATGACGGGAGCTCCGTACAAGGTGGTGGAGGTGTCGAACGTGACCGACCAGGAGATTGAGCGCTGCCTCAACGAGTGGGTGACTCAGGGTTACCGATTTGATTCGATACACTTCGTCATGAAGGAGGGGAGCAGGAGACCCTCTATGGCATTCGTGTTTTTCACGAAGGAGGTTTTACACGCGGAGGAGAGAGATGAAGTTTGAAATTCCCACAGGTGTCCTCAACCTTGAGAGGCTGAAACCCGACGTTCTTCAAAGGTTCCTTGCCAAGGTTATCGACGTCGTCATTGCCCTCTGCCTCTGGCAGATTCCCGGCGCTGCAGGATATCTCGCCTCCGTCGTTTTCCTCCTCGTCTCGGATACGGTCTTCGGGGACAGGTCGCCCGGGAAGAAAGTGGCGGGACTTAAGGTGATTCGCCTCGACGGCGAGCGCGTCGACCTGCTCACGTCCGTGATGAGAAACATACCCTTCGCTATCCCCTTTGCCGTCTATCCCGTTCCTGTCGTTGGGAAAATCCTGGCCGTCCTCGGATTCCTCATCCTTTACCTCGGAGAGGCGTATTTTTGCCTCTACGGCGACGAGGGGTTGAGAGTGGGAGACACCATGGCCTCAACCTCCGTCATCCTCGACGAGGGGGAGGAGTGATGCTCCCTCCCCCGGGGAGAGAAGGTCGAGATGCCCCCGTCTCTCCTCATCGTTGACGGAAACAATCTCTTCTACCGGGCTTTCTACGCCCTCCCCAGGCTGACCGCGCCGGACGGCACGCCCACGGGAGCTGTTTTCGGTTTCGCCCGGATGCTTGCGAAGGTCATCGACTCTTTTTCTCCCACCCACGTGGCCGTCGTCTTCGATGCTCCCGGAAGGACGTTCCGGGACGAGATGTTCGAGGCCTACAAGGAGACCCGGCAGAAAATGCCGGAAGAGATGTCGCTCCAGCTCCCCCTCGTCAAAGAGCTCGTCAGGAGGGCAGGACTCGCCCTCCTGGAGGTGGAAGGGGTGGAGGCGGACGACGTCATTGCCACGCTCGCCACGCGGGGGAAGGAGGAGGGGCTTTCCGTCATCATCGTCTCATCGGACAAGGACCTCTGTCAGCTCGTCGGGGACGGGGTCGTCCTGTTCGATTCCCTGAAAGACCGGGTCATTGATGCCGATTACGTGCGGGAGAAGTACGGCGTTCCTCCGGAGAGAATCGTCGACCTCATCGCGCTCGCGGGAGACCAGTCGGACAACATACCCGGCGTTCCCGGAATCGGGGATAAGACAGCCGCATCCCTCCTCAGGGAATACGGCTCTCTCGATGGGCTTCTCAAAAACGCGGAGTTCATCAAGGGCAAGCGGGGTCAGCTCATCCGGGATCACGTGGAGGAAATCTCTCTCTCCCGTGACCTGGCAAGGGTGAGGAGGGACCTGGACCTCCCGGTTGACCTGAAGGACCTCTCCCCTGCCGAGAAAGACGCGGCGGGGTTGAGAGAAATGTTCCGTAAGCTCGGTTTCACCGTTCCGCTCTTCGGGATATCACCCCGCGAGAGAGGGGAGGAAGAGGGAGGGGCTCAGGAAGTAAAGGTTCGTCCGGTGACGTCGGCACGTGACCTGGAGAGTTTTCTCGACGAAGCGGGGGAACAG
>RFHC01000010.1 GCA_003696505.1 Deltaproteobacteria bacterium | reverse complement strand
GCATAAAGGGGGGATACGAGGCGGGGCGGAAATTCATCAACAGCGTGAAGCTCCTCTCCCTCCTCGCCAACATCGGGGATGCGAAGAGCCTCGTCATTCATCCGGCGAGCACGACGCATCAGCAGTTGACGGAAGAGGAGCAGAGGGCGGCGGGGGTCACGCCCGACTTCATTCGCCTCTCCATCGGAATCGAGGACCCCGACGACATCATCGAGGATATAGACCAGGCACTCTCGAAGTGCTGACCCGGAGGGCGGCTGAATGAAGACGATGGCAGGGAGCGTCGGCATCGTTGAAAAGAAGTTCTTCACCTTTGCGGAACCCCCGAACGAGCTCGTCCTCGAGTCGGGGGAGAAGCTGGGTCCCATCACGCTTGCCTACGAGACTTACGGTGAATTGAACGAGGACAGGAGCAACGCCATCCTCATTCTCCACGCTCTCTCCGGGGACTCCCACGCCGCCGGTTTTTACTCGAAAAATGATAAGAAACCGGGCTGGTGGGACAACGTCATCGGTCCCGGGAAGGCCTTCGACACGGACAAGTACTTCATCATCTGCTCCAACGTCATCGGCGGATGTCAGGGGAGCACCGGTCCCTCCTCGATAAACCCGAAGACGGGGAAACCCTACGCCCTCTCCTTCCCCGTCATCACCATCGGCGACATGGTGAACGCGCAGACGCACCTCATCGATTACCTGGGGATAGAGAAGCTCTTTGCCGTGGCGGGGGGGTCGATGGGGGGGATGCAGGCCCTCCAGTGGGCCGTGGCTTACCCGGACAGGGTGCACGTCTCCATTCCCATCGCCACGACGGCGAAACTCTCTCCCCAGGGAATCGCCTTCAACGAGGTCGGGCGCGTCGCCATCATGATGGACCCCAACTTCAACGGGGGCAACTACTACGGCGGAGAAATCCCCCGGAGGGGGCTCGCCCTGGCCCGGATGATCGGACACATAACCTATCTTTCCGACGAGTCGATGCACGAGAAGTTTGGCCGTGCTCTGAGGGGGAAAGAGAGGCCCTCCTTCAGATTCGACGTGGACTTCGAGGTTGAGAGTTACCTCCACTACAAGGGGGACACCTTCGTCGAAAGGTTTGACGCCAACTCCTACCTCTACATCACGAAAGCCATAGACTACTTCGACCTCTCCTACGGGACCGGGTCGCTCGTGGAGACCTTCCGGGACGTGAAGTCGAGTTTCCTCATCATCTCTTTCAAGTCGGACTGGCTATATCCCCCCTACCAGGCGAAGGAAATTGTCAAGGCCCTCATGGTCAACGGGAAGGACGTGACCTACTGCGAGATAGATTCGAAATACGGTCACGACGCATTCCTCCTGGACGAGGGAGAAATGTCGGTGGTCATCAAAAACTTCCTCGAACACCACGCGAGAAGGCTCGGAATTCTGAAGGACTGAGGGATGGAGAGAACCGTCAGGATAGACCACAACGTCATCGTCCGCCTCATTCCCGAAGGGAGTTCCGTCCTTGACCTTGGCTGCGGCGACGGGTCCCTGCTGAAGAAACTGAAGGACGAGAAGGGAATCCAGGGGAAGGGGATAGAAATTTCCGAAATCGGCGTGAAGCAGTGCATCAGCAAGGGACTCACCGTCCTTCAGGGGGACATAGACGAGGGGTTGAGGGATTACCCGGACAAGTCCTTCGACTACGTCGTCCTCAACCAGACCCTCCAGGTCGTGAAGAAGCCCGACCTGGTCCTCTCCGAGATGCTCCGCGTCGGGAAGAGGGGCATCGTCGGGTTCCCCAACTTCGCTTACTGGAAAATTCGGCTCTACCTCCTCTTCGAAGGGCGGATGCCGAAGACCCGTTTCCTTCCCTACGAGTGGTACAACACCCCCAACATCCACCTCTGCTCCGTCAAGGACTTCGAGATTTACTGCGCCGAGCACGGGATATCCATAGAGAGGCGCATCTACATCTCCACGGAGAGGGGTGGACGCATCCTTCGGGGCGTCATGCCCAACCTCTTCGCCGAAAACGCAATCTACGTCATCCGGAAAAACGGGTGACAATCTTTTAGAAAGTTCCAGTGGGGAAGTTTGTCAAAAGAGCACATTAAACCCTTTCGTTTTATTCCTTCCTGAAGCGTAAACAGAGGAGGGGAAGCATTTAATGCGCACTCCCCACAGACATTAAATTTTTTAACGTGTTTGATTAAATTATTTAATATCATGCCCTTCGCTTAAGCACCCCCACGGCGTGACATGCAGGAACTGATATTTATCAAGTCCTTAATTTGAAAAGCGTTTTCCCACAATCGCCAGAATTATTTTTTTTGCGGGAATTTGGAATGATAGTTGAATGTTGAATTTTTTAGAAAAAGGAGGCTCATTCATGAATCGCCGGGAAAACGGAATGACTCTTCTCGAGATACTCATTGTCATCTCGGTCATCACGATAATGTCTCTGGTGGCATACCCCTCATTCATGGATGCACTTCAGGATTATAAAGTCAGGAATTGCGCATCAGAATTGAGAATGAACATACTCAACCTGAGGAGTCACGCGATTCGCGATTCTTCCAGGAGTTACGTGATTGTTTTTTACCCCTCAGCATACGTGTATGGCTTTGATAGCGACGGCGATTTTATCCCGGACGGTTTTGAAAACGCACCCCCCGGTTCCGTTTCTCCTTCCGCGGATTATGGGGGGAATATTTCCTTTGGTACAGACGCGGCCAACGGACCAGCATCTTCGATTGCCTGTTCTGGCTCCACTCCAGCAAATGGTTTCAAAGGATTTGGTGGAACGAACCCCCCGAGAATTACATTTGATTCGGACGGGACACTCTCTGCGACTGGGTGTGTTTTTTTCAAGAATGACCGGGGCGATAACTATCTCGTCAGTATTGAAACGTTAACGGGGAAAGTTGACCTCTGGAAGTGGGAAGGAAACAATGACTGGTCAAAAGTTTACTGAGAAGAAGGAACCGAGAGGATTTACCCTCATCGAGGTTCTCGTGAGCCTCGTGATTTTGAGCGTCGGGATTCTCGCTCTCCTCCTCATGCAGGCTCAGTCGATTAAGGCGAATTACGTTTCCCGGGACCTTCAGGCAGCCACGATTTTGTGTGAAGACCTCCTGGAGCGTTTCAGGGCAATCGATAGTTCTTCTCCTCTCATTACCGCCGGCACACACGATAACAGTGAACTCGGCGTTGCTAATCCGATTGACGAATCAGGGAACGCAGGCGGAATCTACTCAAGGACGTGGCAGGTGACGGATGACTCCCCCGTCCAGGATGCGAAGACGATCGTTGTCACCGTGACGTGGACGAAAAAGTCCATCTCCCACAGCGTGCAGATGGACATGGTCAAATTCGAGGAGCCTTGATATGAGCAGGGACGGAAGAAACAGGGGATTTACCCTCGTCGAACTCATGGTGGCGGTGGTCATCTCGTTTATTGTGGTGGGCTGGATTTATTCGACGTATATCGTCCATCAGAGGGTGTTTTCCACGGAGACCCAGATAACCGACCTTCAGTATGAAGGGTCAACGGCCATATCCGTTCTGGCGAAGGACCTGAGAGAGTCGGGGTTTGGTGTTCCCGAAAACCCGAATATAAACGGCGTTACTTCCTCGCTGATTATATCCGATTCCGGGACAGATGGAGGCCCGGATACGTTGACGCTCCTCGGCGGTTACAGGGTTATCGCAACTCTCGCGCAGGATATTAATCCAGGGATGACCTCTTTCAAGGTGACGTGGCAGGGGGGGATTTCAGCGAACACGAGTGACAGGAGTCATAT
>RFHC01000055.1 GCA_003696505.1 Deltaproteobacteria bacterium | reverse complement strand
GAACTGGCGAAGGACTGGAGGACCGACAGGGTCTTGAGGAGGCTCGAGGCTCTCATGGTTGCCGCTGACAGGGAAAACCTTTTCCTGATATCGGGAGCGGGAGACGTCCTCGAGCCGGACGACGGAATCGTCGCCATCGGCTCCGGAGGCCCTTATGCGCTGGCCGCAGCGAGGGCGCTCGTGAACCACACTCGACTCGAGGCTTCAGACGTCGCCCGTATCGCCCTCGAGATCGCCTCGAAGATTTGTATCTACACGAACGAGTCGATAACGGTCGAGGAGCTGTCATGAGTTCACAGATTCCGGAAAAATACCTGACCCCCAGACAGATTGTGGAGATACTCGACAAGTTCATCATCGGACAGGAGGAGGCGAAGAGGGCCGTTGCAATCGCTCTCCGCAACAGGTGGAGAAGGCAGCAGGTGCCGGCCAGTCTCCGGGACGAGATAGCGCCGAAGAACATCATCATGATAGGACCGACGGGCGTGGGGAAGACGGAAATCGCCCGCAGGCTCGCGCGCCTTGCCGACGCTCCCTTCATCAAGGTGGAGGCTTCAAAGTTCACGGAGGTCGGGTACGTCGGGAGAGACGTGGAATCGATTATCCGGGACCTGGCGGATATCGCCGTCAATATGGTGAGGAAGGAGGAATTCGAAAACGTAAAGGGTCGGGCCCGGGAGATGGCAGAAGAACGCGTCCTGGACCTCCTGGTCCCGAAGAGAAGGTTCCAGTATCACCACGAGAAGGATGTGGAGAGAGAGGATTCAGGCGAGACGACGAGGGAGAAATTCCGGAAGATGCTCCACGAAGGGAAACTGGACGACCGGATAGTCGAAATAGAGGTGAAGGAAACGGTGACCCCGATCATCGACGTCATCGGGATGGGAGCCCCTCCGGAAGTGGATGAGAGCGTGAGGGAGATGCTCGGGTCCCTCTTCCCCCGGAAGAAGAAGAGGAGGAAGGTGACCGTGAAAGAAGCCCTTGAAATCCTCACGCAGGAGGAGGCGAATCGGCTCATCGACATGGAAAAGGTGAAGAAGGCAGCCGTCGAGAGAGTGGAGCAGGCGGGCATCGTCTTCATCGACGAAATAGACAAAGTGGCGGGGAAAGGGTCAGCTGCTGGCCCCGACGTTTCGAGGGAAGGAGTGCAGAGGGACCTCCTGCCCATCGTGGAAGGGTCAACGGTGAACACGAAGTACGGGATGATAAGAACTGACCACATCCTCTTCATCGCGGCCGGCGCATTTCACATGAGCAAACCGTCAGACCTGATTCCAGAACTGCAGGGGCGCTTTCCAATCAGGGTGGAACTGAGGTCGCTCACGAAAGAGGACTTCGTCAGGATTCTCACGGAACCGGAGAATGCCCTCATCAAGCAGTACAGGGAACTCCTGAAGACGGAAGGGGTCACCCTCGAGTTTACGGAAGACGCGATAGAGAAGATTGCCGAGATGGCCTTCGAGGTGAACGAAAGGACAGAGAATATCGGTGCCCGGAGGCTTCACACCGTCCTGGAGAAGTTGATGGAGGAGATTTCCTTCGAGGCGCCCGAGCTTCAGGGGAAGACCATCGTCATCAACGGAGAGTACGTGGAGGAGAGGTTGAAGGACCTGGTCAAAGACGTGGACCTGGCGCGCTACATTCTCTGAGGAGGGGGTCGTGGAAAGGGAGAGGAAGAAAGCAGAAATACTCATCGAAGCTCTGCCCTACATCAGGGAGTTCTGGGGAAAGACCATCGTCATCAAGTACGGCGGGGCTGCTATGGTTGACGACTCTCTGAAGAAGGCTTTCGCAGACGATGTCGTCCTCCTCCGCTACGTGGGTATCTACCCCGTCATCGTCCACGGTGGAGGTCCTCAGATAGGGAAGACCCTTGAGAAGATGGGGAAAGATTCCGTCTTCGTGAGGGGACTCAGGGTGACCGACGATGAGACGATGGACGTCGTGGAGATGGTCCTGGGAGGGAAAGTGAACAAGGAAATCGTCTCCCTCATCAACCTTGCGGGGGGGCGCGCGGCGGGGCTCACGGGAAAGGACGGACGCCTCATCATGGCCAGGAAATATTACCTGAAGCCCGAAGAGGGGGAGCAGGTTACCCCGGAAATCATCGACATCGGGAAGGTGGGAGAGGTGGAGCGGGTCAACCCCGAAATCCTCCAGGTCCTTATGAGGGAAGGATTCATCCCCGTCATCGCACCTGTCGGCGTGGGGGCGGAAGGGGAAACGTACAACATTAACGCCGACCACGTTGCATCCGCCGTAGCGTCTGCCCTGAAAGCGGAAAAGCTGGTCTACCTGACTGACGTGGAAGGAGTGAAAGAAGGAGATGAACTCATTTCCACCCTCACCGTGGACCGGGCTCGCAAGATGATAAAGGAAGGCGCAATCGGAGGAGGGATGATACCGAAGGTTGAGTGCGCAATAGAGTCGCTGAAAAGCGGCGTCAGGAAAGTCCACATCGTGGACGGGAGAATCCCTCACTGCCTCCTTCTCGAGATTTTCACCGCCAGCGGAGTGGGGACGGAAGTCGTGTGGGAAGCGGGAGGTAATCCGTCGTGAAGAGTGTGAAGGAGATTGTCGATTCCTGGCACGCAGAAACTTACCGGAGGTTTCCCGTCGTCTTCGAGAGAGGGAAGGGCGCTTACCTCTACGACAGCAGCGGGAGGGTCTATCTTGACTTTTTGAGCGGGATATCCGTGACCATCCTCGGGCACTGCGACGACGAGGTGAACGAGGCGATAATCAGGCAGGTGGAAAACCTCCTCCACGTTTCCAACCTCTTCTACATCCCGTCTCAGGCAGCTCTCCTCGAAGAGCTTGGGGAGACCCTTCCCTGGAAAGGACGGGTATTCCTCACAAATTCGGGAGCCGAGTCGATAGAGGGAGCGTTGAAGCTCGTCAGGAGATACGCTTCCCTCACAGGGAATGGTTCGAAGAAAATCATCACCTTCCGTGGAGGATTTCACGGGAGAACGTATGGTTCTCTCACGGCGACTGCACAGGAGAAGTATCACGAGGGATTCGAACCGATGCTCCCCGGTTTCGTGTACGTGGACCCGGAAGACGGCGAAGGCTTTGAGAGGGCGCTTGAGGGAGGAGCGGCTGCCGTCCTGTTCGAGACGATACAGGGCGAGGGAGGAGTGAGACCTCTCTCGGACGAGTTTCTCTCATTCGTCTGCCGGCGGGCGAGGGAAGCGGGAGCTCTCGTCGTGTGCGACGACATCCAGGCCGGGCTGGGAAGGACGGGGAGATTCTATTCCTTCGAGGAGCGGGGAATCGTTCCCGACGTAATCACCCTGGCGAAGGGCCTCGCAAACGGCCTTCCCCTCGGCGCCTTTATCGCCAGAGACGAGGTTTTCCGCGTCCTGGGACCGGGCACACACGGTTCTACCTTCGGTGGAAACCCCGTTTCCTGCGCGGCAGCTTCCGTCGTCGTGAGGAGAGTCCGGGACGAAGTTTTCCTCTCCCGCGTCAGGGAGGTAGGGGAATACCTTCGGAACAAGCTCGAAGGAGTGAGGGGAAAGAGTCAGAGAATCGTTGAGGTGAGGGGCAGGGGGCTCATGTGGGGTATCGTTCTCGACGTCCCCGGTAAAGAGGTCGTGAACCGCTGCCTGGAAAGGGGGCTCATCGTCAACTGTACGGAGGAGAAGGTCATCCGCCTCCTCCCGCCGCTCATCGTCACAGAGGAGCAGGTGGACGAGGCCGTCTCCATCCTGGAAGACGTCATCGGAGGGCTCAATGTCTAAGAGGGACTTTCTCAGGGTGGTGGACTTTTCGAGAGACGAGATTCTCAAGGTCATTGAAAGAGCCGCTCAACTGAAGGAGAAAACCCGGAGGGGAGAGATGGAGTGTCCCCTCATCGGGAAGACGCTGGCGATGATATTTCAGAAGTCGTCGACGAGGACGCGGGTTTCCTTTGAGGTGGCAATGTACCAGATGGGGGGGATATCGCTGTTCCTCAGTCCCCAGGATACGCAGATAGGGAGGGGGGAACCGGTGAAGGACACAGCGCGGGTCCTCTCCCGCTACGTTGATGCCGTGATGATCCGAACTTATGAACAGGAGGAGGTTGAGGAGTTCGCGCGATATTCCTCCGTTCCCGTCATCAACGGCCTCACCGACCTTCACCATCCCTGCCAGATACTCGGAGACCTCCTGACGGCAAAGGAGTTCGGGAAGGACCTCTTCTCGATGAAGGTCGCCTTCGTGGGTGACGGGAACAACGTGGCCAACTCGTGGGTTGAGGCGGCATTTCGGCTGGGTTTTGAACTGAGCCTCGCCTGCCCGGAGGGGTACGACCCGCATCCACAGGTGCTTTCGCTCGTTGAGGGGAAAGAGAACGTCCGGATTACCCGGGACCCCCGGGAGGCAGTAACCGGCGCTGATGTGATATACACGGACGTCTGGACGAGCATGGGACAGGAAGGGGAAGCCGATGAAAGGTTGAGGGTATTCCAGGGGTTCACCGTGGACGATGACCTCGTTTCACTCGCAAGGGAGGATGCCATCGTCATGCACTGCCTTCCCGCCCACAGGGGTGAGGAGATAACCGAATCCGTCATAGAAGGGGAGAGGTCCGTCGTCTTCGACCAGGCGGAAAACAGACTTCACATTCAAAAGGCGATTCTCGAGTTTCTCATAAAAGGAATCGACTGAAGGAGGGAAAAAGTGGACAGAGTCAAAAAAGTCGTTCTCGCTTACTCCGGAGGGCTTGACACTTCCGTTATCCTCCGGTGGCTCATCGAGACGTATGACTGCGAGGTCATCGCTTTCGTCGCCGACCTGGGGCAGGGCGAGGAAATCGACGAGGTGGAGGAGAAGGCGAGGAAAACGGGAGCGTCGAAAGTTTACATAGAGGATGTCCGCGAGGAGTTCGTCAGGGACTACGTCTTCCCTGCGCTCAAAGGAAACGCCCTCTACGAGAACTTCTACCTGCTGGGAACTTCTCTTGCCAGGCCCCTCATCGCGAAGAAGCAGATTGAGGTTGCGAGAAGGGAGGGGGCTGATGCCGTCTCCCACGGGGCAACGGGGAAGGGGAACGATCAGGTCCGTTTCGAGTTGACCTATTACGCCCTTGAGCCGGGGATCAAGGTCATCGCCCCCTGGAGGGAGTGGAACCTCCGCTCACGGTCCGACCTCATCGAGTATGCGGAGAAACACGGAATTCCTGTTCCCGTCACGAAGGACAAACCCTACTCGTCCGACAGGAACCTGATGCACATCAGTTACGAAGGAGGAATTCTCGAAGACCCCGACAGGGAACCCCCGGAGGAAATCTTCACCCTCACCGTGTCGCCCGAAAAAGCTCCAGACAGGCCTGAATACGTGGAGATTGAGTTTCGAGAAGGAGTCCCTGTGGCTGTGGACGGGATACCGATGCGGCCTCACGAACTCCTGGACCACCTGAACAGGGTAGGGGGGAGAAACGGAATCGGCCGCGCCGACGTGGTGGAAAACCGTTACGTCGGGATGAAGTCGAGGGGCGTCTACGAGACTCCGGGAGGGACCATTCTCTACCACGCTCACCGCCACCTCGAGTCGATTACGCTCGACAGGGAGGTTATGCACCTGAAGGATTCCCTCGTCCCCCGGTTTTCCGAGCTCATCTATTACGGGTACTGGTTCTCTCCGGAGATGGATGTGCTGAGGGCTCTCATCGACGAGAGCCAGAAGAACGTTACGGGAACTGTCCGCCTGAAACTCTACAAGGGCAACGTCATCGTTGCAGGGAGGAGGTCCCCTTATTCTCTTTACAGCGAAGATTACGCCACCTTCGAGGCCGACGCGGTGTACGACCAGAGTGATGCAGACGGGTTCATCAAGATAAACGCCCTCCGCCTGAAATTGAGGAAGGCGGTGGAAAAGAGAGAGGGGGGGAAATGACGGAGAAGCTCTGGGGAGGTCGGTTCAGCGAGAAACCCGACGAGTTTCTCGAGGAATTCACCGCATCTGTCGATTACGACGTGAGGCTTTACCGGGAAGACATCGAGGGGAGTATCGCCCACGCCAGAATGCTCGGAGAGACCGGCGTCATCACGAAGAAGGAGTCGAGGGAAATCATCCGCGGTCTCCGGCAGATTCTCCGGGAGATAGAGAAGGGGGAGTTCGTGCCATCCCGGAAGGATGAGGACATCCACATGAACGTGGAGAAACGACTCCACGAGATAATCGGAGACCTGGCGGGGAAACTCCACACCGGGAGGTCGCGCAACGACCAGGTGGCAACAGACCTGAGACTTCACGCCGCCCGGGCAATAGAGGACCTCGTTGGCTTGCTGGGGGAATTGAAGAGGTCTCTGGTGGAAAAAGCCTACGAGTACAGGAACGTCGTCATGCCTGAGTACACGCACCTCCAGAGGGCCCAGCCGGTCCTTTTCGCCCATCACCTCCTGGCGTACGTGGAGATGCTGGAGCGGGACGAGGAGAGGTTCCTCCAGGCAAAGGAGAGGACGCTCGTTCTTCCCCTCGGGTCAGCGGCCTGCACCGGCACGTCCTTCCCTCTGGACAGGGAGATGGTGAGGAAGGAACTCGGCTTTCGCAGCGTTTCGAAAAACAGCGTCGATGCCGTATCTGACAGAGATTTCGTGGCGGAGTTCCTCTTCTGCGTTTCCCTCACGATGATTCACCTTTCCCGTCTCTGCGAGGAGCTTGTTCTCTGGATGAGCGAGGAGTTTGGTTTCATCGACCTTCCCGACTCCCTCTGCACGGGGTCTTCCATCATGCCCCAGAAGAAGAACCCGGACATGGCAGAACTCGTCAGGGGGAAGGCAGGGCGCGCAGTGGGGAATCTCGTGGCCCTCCTGACGACCCTCAAGGGGCTCCCGCTTTCCTACAACAGGGACCTCCAGGAGGACAAGGAACCCTTCTTCGATAGTCTCGACACGCTGAGGGGGTCTCTCAGGGCCGTGAAACTGATGATTGAGGGTCTTTCTCTGAACGTGGAGAGGATAAGGGAGTCGCTCCCTGGAGGATACCTGACTGCCACAGACCTGGCGGAGTACCTGGTGAAGAAGGGGGTCCCCTTCAGGAAAGCTCACGAGGTCACCGGAAAAATCGTCAGGTATGCCGTCGAGGGGGGAAAGGCGCTGGAGGACCTGACCCTTGAAGAGTTCAAGAAGTTTTCCCGCCTCATAGAGGAGGACGTTTATCGGGTGGTGGACCCGGAAGAATCGGTGAAGGGGAAAGACCTTCCCGGGGGCACCTCACCCCGGAGAGTCATGAGGAGATTGAGGGAGTTGAGAAGAAAGCGATGAGGCTTATTTGGTATTGTTTCCTGATAGCGATTATAATGGCACTCCTGGTCGGATGCGGGAAGAGGGGGCGCCCCTCCCCCATCTGGCCTGACTACCGGACAACACACTATCAGGTGGAGGACGGGGATGCACTACTTCGAGTACCGTAAGAGGAAGCTCTACTGCGAGGATGTCCCTGTTGAAGAAATCATCCGGGAAGTGGGGACTCCTGTATACATATACAGCGCCCGGACTCTGGCGCGCCACTTCCGCGTCTTCGATGCTTCTTTCGGGGATATCTCGCACCTGGTCTGCTACTCGGTGAAGGCGAACTCGAACATTTCCATCATCAAGCTCTTCGCCAACCTGGGAAGCGGTGTCGACATCGTTTCGGGGGGTGAACTCTACCGGGCCTTGAAGGCCGGAGTGAGTCCGAGGAAAATCGTCTACTCCGGAGTGGGGAAGAAGGACTGGGAAATCACCCTTGCCCTTGAGAAAGGAATTCTCATGTTCAACGTCGAGTCGGCGGAGGAACTGGAGAACATAAATAAAATTGCAGGCCGGATGAAGGTAAAGGCGCCGGTGAGCATAAGGGTGAATCCCGACGTTGACCCGAAGACGCACCCATACATATCCACGGGAATGAGGGAGAACAAATTCGGTATAGACATCCGTGAGTCGCTTGCGCTCTACAAGAAAGCCGTATCGATGAGAAATGTCGAGGTGGTGGGGATTGACTGTCATATCGGTTCACAGTTGACGGACGTGAAGCCATTTGTGGATGCCGTGAAAATCGTCGTCGACTTCGTGAAGACGCTCAGGGAAAGAGGGATAACGGTCCGCTACGTCGACATCGGTGGAGGACTGGGAATAACGTACAGGGATGAGACGCCTCCTCACCCGGAGGAGTACGCCTCCGCCATCGGGTCCCTCATAAAAGAGATGGACCTGACCCTCGTCCTCGAACCGGGCAGGGTTCTCACGGGGAACGCGGGCATCCTCGTGACGGAGGTCCTCTACACGAAGAGGACGGGGGAAAAGACCTTCTACATCGTGGACGCTGCCATGAACGACCTGGCGCGTCCTTCCCTTTACGGGTCCTATCACGAAATCGTCCCGGTGAGGAAGAAGGACGGAAAAACGACCGTGGCTGACGTGGTGGGGCCTATCTGCGAGTCGGGAGACTTTCTCGCGAAGTCGAGAGAACTTCCCCTCGTGAAGAGAGGGGATTTCCTCGCCGTGATGTCGGCAGGGGCTTACGGTTTTTCCATGTCGTCAAACTACAACTCCCGGCCCCGCGCGGCGGAAGTCCTTGTCAACGGGGACAGTTATGAAGTTATCCGGGAGAGGGAGTCACTCCGGGACCTCCTTCGGGGCGAGAAGATAGCCTCATTCCTCAAAAAGAGGGGGGAGCTCTGATGAGGATTCCTTTCGTGAAGATGAACGGCACGGGAAACGACTTCATCATCATTGACGGGAGAAAGGGTCTTGACCTCGGGATGGAGAGACCCGAATTTGTCCGCAGGGTGTGCAGGCGGAGGGAGAGCATCGGCGCCGACGGGGTCATCTTCGTCGAGCCCTCGAAGAAGGCGAACTTCCGCTGGGACTTTTACAACGCCGACGGGTCGAGCGCGGAGATGTGCGGAAACGGCTCCCGCTGCGTTGCCCGCTTCGCATGGATGAAGAGGATAGCGCCGAAGAAGATGACCTTCGAGACTCTGGCGGGTATAATTCAGGCAGAAGTCCTGAAGGAGACCGTTCGGGTGAAACTGACGGACCCGAAGGATTTCGTGAAAAGCGCGACTCTGACGGCGGGGGGGAGAAAGGTCCGCTATTCCTTTGTTAACACCGGTGTCCCGCACACGGTTATTCCCGTCGACGACATTGAGAAGGCAGAAGTCGAAGAACTGGGGAGGAAAATACGCTACCACAGGAGATTTGCTCCGGCTGGAACGAACGTCAACTTCATCTCCCCCGAAGGGGACGTTCTTATGGTGAGGACGTACGAAAGGGGGGTTGAAGGGGAGACTCTCGCCTGCGGGACCGGGGCAGTTGCCTCTGCAATCGTGGGGACGCATCTCGGGCTCGTCTCTCCGCCCGTGACCGTCGTCGTCAGGAGCGGTGAGAACTTGAGGATACACTTCGACCCGACCGGGTCGGGAGCGAGAAACGTTTTCCTTGAGGGGTCAACTGCCCTCGTGTGCGAAGGGTACATAAGGGATGAGGCTCTAAAATGAAAAAGGGGGAGGGAAGCCATGTTTGAAGGAGCAATTGTCGCCACTGTCACTCCTTTCAAAAACGGAAAGGTCCATTACCCGTCTCTCAAAAAGCTCATCGAGAGGCAGATTTCCAGCGGCACAGACGGAATCGTCCCCTGCGGGACAACGGGGGAATCAGCCACGCTCTCCTACGAGGAGCACAAGAAGGTCATCGAGTTTACCGTCAAGACCGTAAAGGGAAGAGTCCCGGTCATCGCGGGCACCGGCTCAAACAACACGGAAGAAGCCCTCATGTTGACGAAACATGCGAAGAAGGTAGGGGCCGACGGCGCACTCGTCATCACCCCTTACTACAACAAGCCGACCCAGGAGGGACTCTACCAGCACTTCAAGAAGATTGCTGAGACAGTGGACATTCCCATCATCGTCTACAACGTTCCTTCCCGGACAGGGGTGAACATCCTCCCTGAGACGGTCGTCCGCCTCTCGAAGATAGACAACATCGTCGGGATAAAAGAGGCCTCGGGAAATCTGAACCAGGTTTGCGAAATAATCAGGAGGACCCCTTCTTCCTTCAGCGTCCTCTCGGGTGACGACTTTCTCACCTATCCGATGCTCTGCGTGGGCGGCAGGGGGGTCATATCCGTTGCATCCAACGTCGTCCCGGACCAGATGGCGGCGATGTACGATGCCTTCGTTTCGGGCGACGTGAAGACGGCGCAGAAAATCCATTATCGCCTCATGCCCCTCTTCCGCGCTCTCTTCCTCGAAACGAACCCCATCCCGGCGAAGACGGCTCTCGGGCTGATGGGCGTCATCGAGCCTGAGCTGAGGCTCCCGTTGACCGAGATGTCCCCGGCGCCGAAGAAGGAACTGACCCGCGTCCTCAGGGCGCTGAAACTTCTCTGAGGGAGAGAGAAAAGTGAAGGTTTGCGTCATCGGGGCAGGAGGACGGATGGGCAGGGTCATTACGAGGCTCATCCTCACGGAGTGCAGCGACCTGTCCCTCGCATCCGCCGTCGAGGCTCCCGGGAGTTCCCTGCTCGGGCGAGACGCGGGAGAACTTTCGGGGGCAGGTGAGTGCGGGGTAGCGATAAACGACGACCTTGAAGGGGCCCTCAGGGGAGCAGACGTCGCAATAGACTTCACCGCGGCAGATGCGTCGGTGAAGAACGCGAAAGCGGCAGCGGAGGCGGAGGTTCCCATCGTCATCGGGAGCACCGGGCTGTCGAGGGAGCAGCGGGAAGAAATAGCCAGATGCGGGGAAAAAATACCCATCGTTCTTGCGCCGAACATGAGCGTGGGCGTAAACCTCCTCTTCAAGCTCGTCAGGGATGCGGTGAGGGCGCTCGGTCCCGATTACGACGTGGAGATTGTGGAAATCCACCACAGGTTCAAGAAAGACGCTCCCTCGGGAACGGCTGTAAGGCTCGGGGAAATCGTCGCCGAGGAAAAGGGCTTGAGCCTGGAAGAGCACGGCGTTTTCGGCAGGAAGGGGTTCACGGGTGAGAGGAAGAAGGAGGAGATAGGGCTCATGACCCTTCGAGCGGGAGACGTGGTGGGAGAGCATACCGTCGTTTTTGGGGGACTGGGAGAGAGGGTGGAATTGACCCACCGGGCACACACGAGGGAGACCTTTGCCCGGGGAGCAATCCGGGCCGCGCGGTGGGTGGTGAATCAGTCTCCCGGCCTTTACGACATGCAGGACGTTCTCAACATCAGGTAACGGAGGTGGAGAGATGAAACTCGCGCGGTTCGAGAAGTTCGGAAACGTGAGATACGGAATTTACGACGAAGAGAGGGGAGAGATTCGCGAGATAACGGGT
>RFHC01000054.1 GCA_003696505.1 Deltaproteobacteria bacterium | reverse complement strand
GTGGCTCGGCGGTGAAAGAGAGGAGGAAGGCGAGAGGGAGAAAGGGCTCGCCCTTCTGAAGGAGAAAGGGTGTCTCGGGTGCCACTCGATAGACGGTTCGAAAAAAATCGGGCCCACTCTGAAAGGGATGTTCGGGAGCGAAAGAATCGTGGTGAGGGGAGGAGAAGAAACGACAGTCACCGCAGACGAAGGGTACATCAGGAGGGCGCTTCTCTCCCCCTCTTCCGAAATCGTAAAAGGATTTCCTCCCATCATGCCCTCTCAGGAGGGGAGACTCACTGATGAGGAGATAGAAGAAATCCTCGAATTCCTGAAAACCCTGAAGTGAGAGAATAGCGATGAATCTCCTCGCAGACCTGAAAACCCTCGTCAAGCTTCACCTCTCCCTCTGGTGCGGGCTTGCCGGAATGGCGGGTTTTATCACCGGCGGGGGGAACCTCCTCTCGCCGGAGGCACTGCTCATCTTCTCAGGGGTTTTCCTGAGCTCTGCCGGGTCAATGTCCCTCAACCAGTATCAGGAGAGAAATCTGGACGCCCTCATGGAGAGGACGAGGAAAAGGCCTCTCCCTTCGGGGAGGATGAGTCCCGGAACCGCTCTCGCCATCGGGCTCACTCTTCTTCTCTGTGGGGGGGTGATTCTCTCGAAATTCGGGCCGGTCCCCCTCTTTCTCCTCACCCTGACGGTCCTCCTCTACAACGGGCTCTACACCCCCCTGAAAAGGCTCACTTTCCTGGCGCTCATCCCCGGAATAGCTTCCGGAGCCCTCCCCTCCCTCATCGGATGGTCTGCGGCCGGAGGAGAGATGCTCTCCCGGATTGTCCCCCTCTCTCTCTACCTCGTCCTCTGGCAGGTCCCCCACTTCCTCGTCCTCTCGACGCGATTCCGGAAAGACTTCTCCCGCGCTCGAATCAGGACAGGGCGAGTCCGTCTCCCGGAAGGGAGGGAGAAAACAGCGCTCGTGCTTCTGGGAGTCCCCCTCATCCTGACCGCTTCCGCCCCCTGGCTCACCGGTTATCTGAAAAACCCCCTCTCTCCCCTCATTATCCTCTCCGGAAGCTTACTCCTCCTCCTTTCCCTCGCCCTCAGCAACGACCTGAGACGGAATTTTCAGGCGCTCAATCTCCATTCCATTTTCTTTTTCGTCGCCCTCTTCCTCGGGTGACTCCAGCCTCCTTGCAAAAGTTTCCACCGTCTCATATAATTTTCCATGGCGATGGAGTCCGCCATTAACCGCCTCTTCAGGGGCTGATGACTCCTGCAGGAAGATGCAGGAGTTTTTTTATGCACGCTGGAGAAACAGGTCGCATTCCCCCCTGCCCGTTGAGAACAATCGTAAAGTCCGGACATCGCTTTTCCATCAGGTGTAGGGCTTCAGGCAAATCACTGCTTCCGGGAGGGCTCACTCCCGAGTCTGCTCTGGAAAGATGGTGCAAGGAGTGCCCTATTCCCTTCGAAATCGACGAGGAGAAAAAGCCCTGTCTCTACCTCGTCCCTGTCCGCTTTCCTCAAAATTCCCCCGACCGAATTACCTTCTCCTGCCGATGGTTCTACCGGCTCACGGGAAAGAGAATCATCCGGGAAACGTGGAAACTATGCGGAGGGTGTCCACACTGGTTCCCCCGCCCTCCAGAGAACCTGATTCCGAAAACGGAGGAGTGGGCGGAGAAAATATTGAGGCTTTTCGATCTTCCTGACCGGGTCACGGCAGGAGAAGGGTAAATCCCGGGGAGAAGGGAGGAGAATCATGAGGGAAATGGAAGGACTTCCGGGAACGGTGAAAACTCTCGAAGAGCTCAAAGAGGTTGCCCGACAGGGAATCAACCTTCTCTCCCTCTTTGATAGAGACCTCGATACTCCCCGGAAGATGCTCTCTTCGCTTCTCTCGAGACTCGACGAGGAGAGGTTCCACCTTGCCGTCCTCGGCCAGTTCAAGCGGGGGAAGAGCACCTTCCTGAACGCAATCGTCGGGGAAAATATTCTCCCCTCCTCCGTCGTCCCCCTGACCGCCATCCCCACATCTCTCCGGAAAGGGGATGAACCGGAAGTCCAGGTGATTTACCTCTCCGGGAGAAAGGAAAAGCTCAAAGCCTCTTCTCCGGACGAAATCAGAACGCTCCTTGACGAATTCGTCACCGAGGAAAAAAATCCGAGAAACGAGAAAGAGGTCTCCCAGGTCGTCGTCAGGCTCAAGAGCCCGATTCTCGAAAAGGGAGTCGTCCTCATCGACACTCCCGGCATCGGGTCCACCTTCCGGCACAACACCGAGGTGACCATCAACTTCCTGGCAGAATGCGACGCTGCCCTCTTCATGGTTTCAGCTGACCCACCGATAACGGAAGTGGAAATTGAATTTCTCCGGGAAGTAAAGAAGAAGGTAACCCGCCTCTTTTTCGTTCTCAACAAAGTCGACTACCTCACTGAAGAAGAAAGGGAGAAAGTGAGGGATTTCGTCCTCTCCGTCCTCACGGACGAAGTCGGCTACACGAGGCCAAAAATCTTCCTCCTCTCCGCGAGGGAAGGACTGCGGGCGAAGAGAGAGGGAGACGTGGAGAAATGGCGGGAGAGCGGAATGGCGGAAATCGAGGAGTTCCTCGTCAACTTCCTCGCCAGGGAAAAGGAGAAGGTCTTCGTCGAAGCGATGTCGAAAAAGGTCTCTGACACCCTCATGGACGTCCGGATGAGGCTCTCACTCATCCTCACCTCTTTTCAGCTCCCTCTGGAGGAACTCGAGAGAAAAGTCACCCTTTTCAACGAGAAACTTAAGGAGGTCGAGCGGAAGAGGACAGCCTTCGAGGACCTCATCAGGGGTGAGAGGAAAAGGACCGTCGAGTTTCTGGAAGAACAGGCAGAAATCCTGAGAAGTGCGGCCAGGGAATACCTGGAAAGCGTCCTCGACAGGACGATTTCGGAAAAGAGGGGAGAGAAGAACCTGGAAAAGCTCGTCCGGGAGGCAATAGCCAGCTCGATTCCCGGTTACTTCGAGCGAATACTCGGAGAGATGTCACGAAAGATGGACCACCACGTATCAGAAGTCCTCAAGCCCTACGAGGCCCAGGCAGACGACCTGATAAACTCGATACGGCAGAACGCCGCAGAACTTTTCGAGGTTCCTTACAGTTCCCTCGAGGGGGCTTCCCAACTCATCATGGAAAAGGAGCCGTACTGGGTAACCCACAAGTGGAGTTCTTCCCTCTCCTTCGTCCCCGAGGGAGCCATCGACGCTTTCCTCCCGGGGGCCGTGAGGACTCAGAGGGTGAAAAAGAGAATGATGAAACACGTAGAAGAACTCGTCCTTCACAACGTGGAGAACCTCCGCTGGGTGACTCTCCAGAACATCGACAAGACTTTCCGGAGATTCACCTCTGCCCTCGACGAGAGGATGAAAGAGGCGCTGGAAGCCACGAAAGGGGCGATGGAAGCGGCCGTCAAGAGGAGGAGGGAAAAGGCCCAGATGGCGGCGGAAGAAATTGAGAAATTGAAGCAGGCGGAAGAAAAGGTCAACCGGCTCATCGCCCAGCTGGAAGGCGAGCCCCTCACCGAATCGTCCTGAGGAGTTCCCGCGAAAAGACGTCCACCAGGAGGGGGTTGAATTCGCTTCCCCTCCCCTCCCTCATGAGGGCGAGGATTTCCTCCACCCCCCAGGACCTCTTGTAAGGTCTCCTCGACCTCAAGGCGTCGAAGAAGTCGGCAATCTGGACCATCTGACTGACGATGTTCTGCTTTTTCCTCTTTTTCCTCCCGTGAGGGTAGCCCTTCCCGTCGAACCTCATGTGATGTTCGTAGGCCACAATTGACGCCATCGGCGTGAGGTTCTCTATGGCGGAGAGATACTTTGCGCCCTGAACCGTATGACCTGTGATGACTTCAAACTCCTCCTCGGTGAGGCGCCCTTTCTTCTCGAGAATTTCCCGGGGAATGAAGAGTTTCCCCACGTCGTGGAGGAGGGCAGCGATTCCCACCTCGTGGAGGAGTTTCCCCCCGATTCCGAGGGCCTGAGCCTGAAATATGGTCAGGATGGAGACGTTTGCCGCGTGGGTGTAGGTGTATTCGCTGTAACTCCGGACGGGAAGGAGGAGTCTCAGGATGGAATACTCCCGCTTGAAGGTGAGGATGAAGTTCACCACGAGCTCTTCCACTCCCTTCAGGGCCACCTTCCGGAAAGGCGAGAAGGCGGAGAGCACCTCCCTGACCTCTGACTTCAGTTCGTGGGGCAGGAGGCTCTCTCCCCCGTCGGATTCCCCATCTTCCCTCTCTTCGATGAACCCCACCGTCGTCCTCCCCACGGAGACCCCCTCAAGGTCGGGAAAATCTCCCGACGGTCGGGAAAGGGCAGATGCAAGGG
>RFHC01000053.1 GCA_003696505.1 Deltaproteobacteria bacterium | reverse complement strand
GTGCAGACCCGTCCTATGATGTTCCTCACCTCTTCCGTTGAGAAAGGGCGGGAGGGAATGTGATGCGTTTTCCTTTCAATTGCACTCTTTAAAAGGAGAGCTTTTTCAGAAAGGGGAGCGAGTTTCTCAATGACAGACTCGTAATAGAGGGTTTTCCGCTTGAGGGACCGTATGTGGGAGAGAGATGGGAGGATATAGAAGGAGAGGACGAGGAGGGAGGCTGCGACGACGATTCCCCACCTGGCGATGGGAGATTCTGAAAGGAAACCCTTCATCCCGCCTCCACCTGAATGGTGATTTTCCTCTTCCCCTTTTCCGCAGCCGGACCGGAGTCGACTATCTTCCCGTCCAGCCCTGACTGGCGGAGCTTTTCGAGGACTGTTTGCACCTTTTTCTCGTCCTCAGCAATTGTCTGGATTGTTGTCCGGCCTCTGACGTATTTCACGGACGTGACGGTAATCCCATCTGAGGGTGTTATCGAGGATGCGAGCTTCTCCAGTAGGTAGGAGAGTTTTTCATCCTCCCGGGGAAAGAGGTGTGATTCTTCTTCCCAGAGGCGTATTTTCTCTTCTGCCTGTGCTACCGGGTCGACAACGGGGACGTTGCCCGCGATTTCCCGAAATATCCTGTCCACCTCCCCCTTGAGGAGTTTCGACCTGTACTGGTAGGAGGAGCGGGTCCCTTCGAGGAAGGAGATGAGGGTGAGGATGATGAGGAGGATTGCTCCACCAAGGAATAAAATTGACCTTTTCTTTTCTTCTTTCTCGACGACGTCGGCGGCCTGGAGGGAAAGGAGGTTAAAACGGGAAAGTTCAGGATGGGAGAGGAGTTTGCTCGCGAGGTCTCCGATGTCAGAGGGGGAGGATTCGGACAGGTCTACCAGAAAGCTGTTTTCTTCTTCTTCTTCTTCTTCCCGCTCGTCTGGGGGGAGGATTCGGCACGATGAGATGCTTTTCCCTTCCAGCGTGGCTTTCATCTGCACCGACCGGTCCCGATAGGTCACAGGGGTGGTTTCGCCGTTTCCACCTTTTTTCCCCGAGAGAGCGAGTGATAGGAGGGCAGCGGGTATGACCTGAGGCGGAGTTTCTCCCGATGCGAGAATCTTCCCCACGCGGGATTCCAGTTCCTCTTTCCGGACGATGAGGGCGAGGAAGTTTTCCTTCCCTTCTCCGGAGAGGGGGAGGAGGTCGTAGCAGAATTCTCCCTCAAACGGGAGGGTCCCGGTGATGAGAGATTGCGCTGCCAGTCTCGCCTTTTTCACGTCGTCGAAGGGGATTTCCAGTCGCCTCAGGTAGAGGTCGATGTCGGCAATAATCAGGGTGGAAATCTTTTCCCCTTCCTTCTCGGGGAAGGTTTCGAGAAAGCGGTCTGGAGTCTCCAGGTGCGCCTCTCCCGGGGTGGGAGTTTTCCTCCCTTTCCTCGTGAGGGAAAAGAGAAGAGCCCTTTCCCTGTCGATGAAGAGGAGACGCTCCGTCACGGCAGTTTTACCACCTTTTTTATCAACGGCCTGTTCACTGTCCCGCCTACGATAATTTTAATTTTTCTACCACGTTTATCGGATACCTTCAAAAAGTTCTCAACCAGCGGCGAAGGGTCTTCGATGAGGACCGAGAGGGAGAGGGGATATCCCCTCTCTCCGTCGAGGTGAATGGTCCCCTTGACGGAGAAATCGGTTTCCAGGCCACGACCGGTGGTCCGCTGGAAGATGAGGGAACCTTTTTTCACGAAGAATTCTCCCGAGAACTTTTCCAGGGTCAGGGGGATGACGAAAGCTGAAGTGGAGATTCGGGAGAGGCGGAATTCCCCCTTCCCGATGAGAGGGGCTTCTCGCTTACCGGGGTCCCATCTTCCTGTAGCTTCGAGTCTTTCGAGGGTGAAGGAGGGGATTCGTGACTCGTCGGGTGAAGAGAAGTCGAATTGACGGGCAGAGACGTGGAAAATATCGAGGTGGAGTGAGGTCCTCACGGTGAGGCCATCTCCCTGGTCATCGCGGAGAGTGAGAGCAAGCGGGTACTTCCCAAATAAGTTTGAAATTCTGAGTGTTATTTCTGCTTTTTTCAGGTTGAGGGTGAGGTTTTCCCGGGGAATGGAGAGGACGAGACCGTGGAGAGAAAGGGTTGCGGGGAACTTTTTTTCCGCCTTTTCGTAGGAGAGGGAAATCCCCCGGGTCGCGAGGAGTTGCTTGATGGGGGAGGTGAAAACGTCAGGAGACGTGAAGTGGAAGAGGAGAGCGTAAATCAGGAGGAGGGAGAAAAGGATTCCCCCTGCGACCGTAAGGACCTTTCTCACCATTCCATCCCCTCAGGTTGAGCCCTCCTCACAGGCGGAATGCCTTTCTTCGGGAGAGGAAGTAGAGGAAGCCCAGGGAAAGGACCAGCGTGATCGGGTCCCCACCGGGGGCTTTCCCCGAGACCGAGCACCCCGATTCCGGTTCTGGCTGGGGAGGGAAAGCCGGCGCCGTCGTGGTCGTGAGGAAGAGGTGTCTTTCACCTGTGTTTGAAAATCCCGTGTAGAGGACGACGGCCTTTCCCGAAGTGAAGTATTCGAGGGAAGCCCTCTCGGAGGCGAAATATCCCGATTCGAACGTTTCCCGGTCGTCGAGGGCAACCCTTTTCTGCGGTTCTGCAAGGGAAAGTTCTCCGCTCTGATATTCGTAAGACGCGAAAGTTATTCCCGACCCCTCGTATCCGTTCCCGAGGATGTGGGTCCGGTGCTCCGTGTCCGAGAGGATGGAGGGCTTGAGGAAAGTGAGGTTCGTGTTGTAGGGGGGGAGGGTGAATATCTCCTCCGGAGTGGCTGGGTTATAGGGTGGTGTTC
>RFHC01000052.1 GCA_003696505.1 Deltaproteobacteria bacterium | reverse complement strand
CTTGTCGACGAGAACATGTCCCTGAAAGCGGAGGTGAACCGGCTCAGGAAAGAGGTGGTGGAGTTGAGGAACCACCTCGAGGGTAAAGTGGGGGAACTGAACGCCCTCTTCGAGTTTGCGGCATCCGTGGGGCAGCTGAACCACGGCATCAACATCTACCGCCTCATCCCGGAGAGTTTAGAACTTCACCTGGGTCTCGAGGAGGTTGCGATATTCGAGTTTGACCAGGAGAGGGAAGTTCTCCGGCCGGTTGGCCTTTCGTCTCGCCTCATTCCCCGGCTGGAGGGCATGGAGTTCTCCCTCAAAGACCCGATCCTCGGCAAGGTTTACGTAACGGGCGAACCCCTTTTCTACACAGACCTGACCGGCCGAGGGGGGAAGGTGAGGGAAAGTCCCGTGGCACGGGGAGCGGGTTCGCTCATTGCCTTCCCGATAAAGAAGAGGGACCGTGTGACGGGGGTATTCGTCCTTTCCCACCCCGAGGTGAACGCTTTCGATGGAGAGACGCTCTCGATGGTGAAGACGGTGACGCGTTTCATATCCATCGTCCTGGAAAACGTGGAACTCTACCAGTACGCGCGGATGATGGCGGAGAGAGATTCCCTGACTCACCTGTACAATCACGGGACATTTCACTCCCGCCTCGAATATGAACTTGAAAGAGGAGCCAGGTACGGGAGGCCGCTCTCCGTCATTATGTTTGACATCGACGGGTTCAAGCTCATCAACGACAATTTTGGCCACGCTTTCGGAGACAAGGTCCTCCGGGGGGTGGCAGGCATCGTGAATGCCCACGTGAGGAAGACCGATATCCCCGCCCGCTACGGCGGAGACGAGTTTGCCATCCTCCTCCCTGAAACGGACCTGGAGGCGGCGCGGGCAATTGCCGGGAGAATCTCATCGGGCCTTGCCTCTCTCACATTCGATACGGAGAAAGCCGGGCGCATATCCATCACGGCGAGTTTTGGAGTTACTTCCTGTGGTCCCGATACGCCGGGGAGGGAGAAGGTGGTAGAGCATGCCGATGCCCTCATGTACGAGGCGAAAAAGGAGGGATACGGAAGAGTCCATTGCCGTTCGATGTAATACCCTCCATTTCATCCTCTCACGATATTTTTTCTACATTTTCTTCTCTCCCGTCCGATTGATATATTGACGATACAGGGAGTAACGGGACGCTTCTCTGAACTGACGGGGACACGGGGGGAAGGATGCTGGAGGGTCTCCGAAAATTTGTCGAGGAAAAGGTGAAGAAGTACAGTTACATCTCGTCGGATGTTCCCACAACGGAAGAACTCGAGGCCCTGAAACAGGCCAGGGAGAGGGTTTTCCTCGTCATCAAGATGAGGTGGATGATTCTCGCCATCTTCCTCATCTACGGGCTGTACGCAGGGTTCTTCCTCAGGTTCGAATCGAAGTACGAAATCGGAAAAATCCACAAGACCGTCCCGGTCGTTGCGTTTCTCTTTGCCGTTGCTTACAACGCCTGGTACCACTACTCATACCGATGGTTTTCCCGCATCAGGCACTTGAACCTCATACAGATTCTCTTCGACATGGCCGTCGTCACTGTCATCGTCCATTTCAGCGGCGGGGCCGTGTCCTGGTTCTGGGCGATGTACTTTGTCCTCATCCTGGAGGGGGCATTTCTCGGAGAGAAGAGTTACGACGCCGTCGTCATCGCAGTCCTCTCGTCCCTTTCCTACGGGGCTCTCCTGACGGCAGAGTATTACGGGTGGATTCCCGCGGTAAAGATGCCGTACGAGAACAACGCCCTCCAGCAGACTTTTTCCTACGAGATGCTCAAGTGGATGTGGGTGACGGTAATCGCCCTTCTCGTGGGGGGAATCGGCTCGTACATGATGGGGGAGATACGGGAGAAGGAAGACCAGCTGAGGAAGATGATTATCACGGACAGCCTGACGGGTCTTTACAACAGGTGGTATTTCTACCTCAGGCTTAATTCCGAAATTCAGCGCGCCAAGAGGTACGGAAGAACGTTTTCGCTTCTGGTGCTCGACGTGGACGATTTCAAGAAATTCAACGATACCTACGGTCACCAGACAGGAGACCTCCTCCTCCAGTCCGTGGCCAACGTGATTAAGAAGAACGTGAGGAGGAACGACACATATCCGAAGTACGACGTGGACATTCCCTGTCGGGTTGGAGGTGAGGAGTTTGCCGTCATCCTTCCCGAGGCATCGTCAGTCCAGAGCAGCGTTGCCGCGGAGAGGTTGAGGATGAGCGTGGAGACGAAAGGAGCCGCCCTCGTGGCGGAGAGAATTCGGAAGGGCGTCGAGGCAGAGGGGGTGGACGGGAAGCGCGTGACCGTGAGCATCGGCGTGGCCTCGTTTCCCGAACACGGGACGGATGCCGATGCCCTCTTCCGGGCTGCCGACGATGCCATGTATCTGGCGAAAAAGAGGGGGAAGAACAGGGTCGTCGTGGCCCCGGCGACACTTGTGGGAGGGGAAAGGAGATGACTGTGGACGAGAGGACCGTTGCCTGGTACCGCTGCTATCTCTTCGGTCGATTCGTGCTCGGAGTGTCGCACGAGGTGGATAACTACATGAGCGTCATCCTCGGGTTTGCTGAACTCTTGAAGATGTATCCCCGTGAGGAAGAGAAGGTGGTTTCAAGCGTCGAGAAGATTATCCGGTCCGCCGACGCGCTCTCCGAAATGTTCAAAACCTTCGCGTTTCACGCGAAGACGGAGCCCGACGACGTCACAGTTTTTTCCATGTCCGAGCTCATCGACTCTCTCTTCTCCTTCGCCGGATACGACCTGAAAAGAGGGGGAGTGGAACTGGAGAAGAAGCTTCAGGGAGATGATTTTTCCCTCAAAGGCGACAGGAGGACCGTATCCCTCATTCTCCTCTCCCTCATGCTCAACGCTGCTGAATCCATGAGGGAGGGAGGAGGCTTGCTGACCGTCGAGGTGGCGAGGAAAGGGGAGGGAGGTATCGTCAAAATCGTCGACAGAGGGGAGGGGATTCCCTCCCACCTGCAGGAGAAGGTGTTTGAGCCGTTTTTCACCACGAGGGAAGAGCCCTTCCGGTTGGGGCTCGGCCTTTCCGTTTCGCGCTTCCTCCTCGAAAAGATGGGGGGAAAGCTCAAACTCGTCTCCAGAGAGGATGAGGGGACCACGGTGGAAGCGTTCTTTCCTTTCTCTTCCTGAAAGCCCTCTCCTCTGTCCTCATCCAGACAGGTAAAATAAGGGCATGGACGAAACTGCTCTCAAAAGGAGCGCCGAAGAGGGGAAGCTCGGGCTTGTCCGTGATACCCTCCTCTCGCGATTGAAGGAGTGTGACCTCTGCCCGAGGAAGTGCCACGTCGACAGGCTGAGCGGTGAAAAAGGATTCTGCCGGACGGGAAGGTTTGCTCTCGTTTCCTCCTACGGACCCCACTACGGCGAGGAATTCCCCCTTGTGGGCAGGCACGGTTCCGGAACGGTCTTTTTCACGCACTGCAATCTCGGGTGCATTTTCTGCCAGAACTACGACATCTCTCACCTCGGTGAGGGGAGGGAGGTGACGCCGGAACAACTGGCGGAGATATTTCTCTCTATTCAGAGGATGGGGTGTCACAACCTGAATCTCGTAACTCCCACCCACGTGGTCGCCCAGGTCGTCGAGTCGCTCGCGCTGGCGGTGGAAGAGGGGTTTTCCCTCCCCGTGGTGTACAACTGTGGAGGTTACGAGGACCCGGACGTTATCCGCCTTCTCGATGGTGTCGTCGATATCTACATGCCCGACGTGAAGTTCTTCGACCCGGCTGTGGCGGAAGAGCTCGCCCGCGCGCCGGACTACCCCCGCTGGGTGAAGGAGTCTGTCGTCGAGATGCACAGGCAGGTGGGGGACCTGGTTATCGACTCCTCCGGCGTTGCCCGGAAGGGACTCCTGGTCCGACACCTCGTCCTGCCGGGAGGGCTGGCCGGGACCGAAGAGGTCCTTGCCTTCCTCAGGGAAAATACGGGTCCTGAAACGTACCTTAACATCATGGATCAGTATTACCCCTGTTACATGGCCCGCTCGCATCCCCTCCTCTCCCGGAGAATCTACAGGGAGGAGTGGGAAGAGGCCCTTTCCCTGGCGCGTCGACTCGGATTCAGGAGAATCGACTCGGACCTTTGAATTCCCTTCTCTGTCTTTTTTCCTTGACAAAAGGGGAATAATTATCGTTGAAATAGGGGGGAAAACGTGTAAAATGGGAGACTAAAGGAGGGGAGATGGCTGACCTCATCGACCTGAAGAAAATCCTCGAAAAGGTAAAAGAGAAGAAGGAGACCCCTGACCTCTACGAGAGCGTCTATCGCGTCTCCGCAACTGAGGCAGATGACTTTGAGTTGAGGAGAATTGTCGACGACATCGACGAGGTGACGACGTGCCTCATCGAGGAGGTCGAGAGGTTAAAGGAGAAGATAGAGGCAGTTGAAGAGTTGAATAAGCAGTATCTCCGAATCATTGAAAAGCTCGTCAGGGTTTTCGTGGAGGCGAGCGAATCGGGCGATTGCACAGTGCTTACGCGCTTGAGGGACGAAATAAAGGAAGCCGGCGGATTGGAGAATATAAACAAATAAAATGTGGTGCCGAAGGGGGGATTTGAACCCCCACGGGGTTGCCCCCACCAGATCCTGAATCTGGCGTGTCTGCCAGTTCCACCACTTCGGCACCGGCAAAAATAATTATATTCCCCCTTTTCTCATTTCTGTCAATTCCCATTTCGATTTCCTTTTCCCGGAAGAAGGATATGGGTTATTTTTACAGATGAGTTGCGCGAGAAAAGAAGGAGGTTGACTCCGTGTCAGCGAGAAAGGTTCGGTCTGGAATGAAGAAGAAAATTATCGCCTGCCTGGAAAGACAGGGTGGGGGACCTCTCTCCATCAAGAAATTGAATTCCCTCCTGGGAGGAGGGAAGGAGGGGAGAAAGGAGGTCCAGTCTGCCCTCGGCGCCCTCGTAAAGGAGGGGAAGGTCAAGTTCGTGACGCCGAAGAAAGTTATTCTCGCTCAGCCGTCTGTCCGGGTGACGGGGAAGTTTTTCCTCACACCGGCAGGCAACGGCTTTGTGGCTGTCAGGGGAATGGGGAGCGACGTCTTCATCCCGAAGAGTCAGACGATGGGGGCTTTCCACAACGACGTCGTTGAGGTGGAGATATCCGGACTCAGAAGGGGTCGAACATCAGGGAGGGTCGTTCGAATCGTCGAGAGGGGAATAAGAAACGTGGTGGGGCGACTCTCTTCCAGGAGGGGGAGGAGGTATCTATCCGTAGAGGACAAGAAACTCTCTCACGTATTTGAGGTTCTCCCGGGTGGCGTCAGGGCTTCTGAAGGGGACCTCGTCATGGCGAAGATTGAGGAGGGAAGAGGGAGGAGACTCTCTGTTCGCCTCGTGGAGAACCTGGGGAGAGAGGATTCCGTCAACTCCCTCACCCTTTCGACCCTCTGCGTCTACGGATTCGACAGAGATTTTCCGGATGATGCCCTTGCCCAGGCTGAGAAACTTCCCCGAAAGGTTCTCAGGGACAGGAAGAGGGTTGACCTGACCGGCCTTCCTTTCGTGACCATCGACGGGGAGAACGCCCGCGATTTCGACGATGCCATATGCGTCTTTCGTGAAGGCAGGGGATTCCGCCTCCTCGTATCGATTGCGGACGTGAGCGCATACGTTCCCTGGGATTCTCCCCTGGACCTGGAAGCCAGGAGGAGAGGGACGAGCG
>RFHC01000051.1 GCA_003696505.1 Deltaproteobacteria bacterium | reverse complement strand
CCCCTTTCCTCCCATCTCTCCCCGTGAAGAGAGGAGGCCCAGGGCAGCACCCATGCAGGTCATCTCCTCCACCTCCGGCCTGACGCAGGGAATCCCCAGGAGGGCAGACACGAACAAGGCAAATCCGGGAAAGCGACTGAGACCGCCGGTCACGACGGCGAGGGAAAAACTCCTCTCGAGGAGAGCCTCCATTTTCTCCCTCATTTCTTTCAAGAAACAGGCAGTCCCGTAAACGGTCCCCGCGAGAAACTCCTCCCCTCCGGCTTCCCCGCACTCCACTTCGGAAACGAAGGGGACGGGAGGACCCCAGAAGGGCGCCCCCGTCCCGAGGGGAGCGCCGGCAACAGCAGGAATCGGTCCCGAAGGCACATTCTCCACCTCTCTCGGGTCCACCCCGCACTGTCGGGAGGCCCTGGATATCATCTCCCCCACGCCGTTTACCGTCCCCTCGACGAGGTAGAGGGTCCTGCCCCCTTTCTTCTCCCCCACTGTGACGATGAAACCCTGCGGGTGAGGGGGCACATCATCAGTGGGAGCGAGGAGAAATCCCCCTGTCCCGTAATTGATGAAGCAACTGCCCGGGAAGAGGGAGAGGGGAAGGAGGGCGGCCGCCTGCTGGTCTCCGTTTAACGAGAGGAGAGAAAAGGACCCTTCTCCCACCCGGACTTTTGCGAGGAAACCGTGAGTGTCCACGACCTCCGGAAGGGAGACTCCCTCCGGCATGCCGAAGAGGGATAAAAGCTTTTCAGAAAAGGCTCCCTCGTTGATGTCGAAGAGGAGGGTCCTCTGGGCGTTTCCCGGGTCAACGACGAAAAGAGCCCCTCCCGTCAGGCGGTAGACGATGAACGTGATGAGAGGACCGAAGAGAGAGCCTTCAGGGACCCCTTCACCGTACATCGATATTTTCGGTCCGCTGTAGTAGGGAGTGAGGGGAAGCCCTGTCATCCGGTAAATCTCCCCTCTCAATCCCTCCCACCGGGACAGAATGAGGCTCGCCGACGTATCCCTCCACGAGACGAGGGGGGTGAGAGCCTTCCCCTCTCGGGAAAAGAAGAGAAAGGAACTCCTCTGGGTGGCCACGCCGAGGGGAAGAGGTTTTTCTCTCCCTGCCTTCGTCTCCCGCAGGAGTCTCTCCAGACAGAGGCAGGTGGCTTCCCAGTACTCATCCGGGTCCTGGGTCACGGAAAGACCGTCTACCCTCGTCCCCACGGGGACCTGGACCATGTGGAGGAGACGCCCTTCCCGGGAGAAAAGACCGGCCCGGACGCTCTGAGACCCCAGGTCGAGCCCGGCGAAGTACTCACCCCTTCCGTCGATTGTGCATCCCATGAGGATGATTCTCCCCGCCCCGCCCGTGCGGTGTCAAATCAATCTTGAATTTTCCGGGGGAGCGTATTAATATAAATATCCGCAGCGCCGAAGTGGTGGAATTTGGTAGACACGCCATCTTGAGGGGGTGGTGGGAGCAATCCCGTGCGGGTTCGAATCCCGCCTTCGGCACCATTTGAAATTTCGGGCAGGTCCGTTTCGGACCTGCCCTTTTCTTTTTCTCACCTCTCTCCCTTGCATTCCCCTCCCCAGGTGAATATCCTCAAAAGAAAAAGCCAGGAGGGGAATAATGGAGAAAAAAGACGCCATCGCCATTACCGCAGCCATCCTGACCAGCACCGTCGTCTCTCACCTCCCGCCGGGGACCCTCACGACCGTGAGAATTCCGGAAAAGGTCGCCGAAGAAACGGAAAAACTGTACAAAAAAATATACGAAAACCTGCTGAACTACCACAAAGAATAAAAAAAGCAGGTAAAAAATAAGGGGAAAGAAGGGTCAATTTCCAGGCTGTTAGGGAGAAACAGAATATCTTTTTACTGCTTCTTGACCACTTGAATTATCAGGGGATTTTTATTATATATTTTCAAGTAGACCACATCGGCGATGAACACCTTTCGTCCAATAATTTACCGGGGAGGTGGTTATGCCCTTCTATCAGAGAATCGGAAGCGCCGTTTACCACACGACGACGGCATGCTCCCGGGTGCCAGAAAACGTGGCATCCAACGATTCGTGGAAGTCGCTTAAATGCCGTCCCAAGAAAGCGAAAAAGTGCCCCGAGTGCACGAGCAAGGAGAAGAAAAAGTAAGAAAACCCAGAAAAGGTTCAGGGAGGGGCTTTCTGTCCCTCCCTTCCTCCTTCTCCTCTTCCCCGGAGGAAGATTCTCATCCCCCTTTCTGTCCCCGAAGGTGGTCGTGATTTCTCCCCGGCAGGAACCGTTTTTCTTATAATGGTGAATGGACCCGCAACGATGGAGAGGGAATGACGAAATTCCGGGGAAACATCTTTATCGCCGACGCTCACATCAACTCCTTCGGCGGCAATTACGACGCTTTCCTCCTCGCGCTGGAAAAAGCCTCGACGGAGAATGTGAGGGTTTTCCTCCTGGGGGACATTTTCGACCTCTGGTTTGGAAAGAGAAAACTCTTCTTCCCCTTTCAGTCAGACTTCCTCTCCAGGCTCTCCCGCCTGAGAGACGAGGGGCTCTCCATCTACTACGTTGAGGGAAACAGGGACTTCTTCCTCTCCCTCTCCTGGCCGAGGAAATTTTTCGACGGAGTGACGGAAGACTACATCGTCGTCGACGCAGGACCACGGAAAATCCTCGCCCTTCACGGGGACTCGGTGAACAGGAAAGACCGAAAGTATCGCTTCTGGAAGGGATTGACGAAGAACACCCTCACCTACTCTCTCTTCTCCCTCATCCCCTCCCCGCTGGCGCTCGCTCTCGCTGAGAAGCTGGAAAGGTCGCTCAAAATGACGAACATACAGTTCCGCAACAGTTTTCCGGAAAACGAAGCCCGCTCGTACTCCCAGAGAGCCTTCAACAGGGGAATCGACATGGTCGTGGTGGGACACTTTCACAGAGAAAAAATCATCCGCTTCGTGGAAGGAGGAAAGACGAGGCACTTCGTCTGCGTCCCTGCCTGGCTCGACGGGAGGAGATACTTCTACGCAGGCGAGAACGGAAGCTTCGGGTTTCTCACCTTCCGCCCCGAATCCCCCCTCATTCCCGAATAAGCCCGCTCAGATGGGATTTCCCGGAAGACGCTCTTCGAGGAAACGGGTCCGCTTCAACTCTTCGTATACCCGGATGAAGAGGTCTACGACGTAAGGGTCGAACT
>RFHC01000050.1 GCA_003696505.1 Deltaproteobacteria bacterium | reverse complement strand
GGTTATAGAGAGGGAGATTCCCGGATTTTCCGAACTCATGAGGAGGAAGAGCGAGGAGAAGACACGATTTGCCCCCTTCTCCCGGGGCGTCTGCGGAATTGCCCGCCGGACCCTCGTCGTCAACCTTCCCGGGTCTCCCAGAGGAGCGGTCGAGAATCTCGACTTCCTCTTTCCCCTCATCCCGGAGGCTGTCAGGATGATTAAGGGGAAGGTCGACGACTGCGCTTCACACAGAGAGTGACCTCTTTTATCCTCCTGCGCGTAACTCTCTCACGGTTTCCCTCGTCAATTCGAGAAAACGGTCGAGCTCTTCCGGGGTGTTGTAAAAATGGGGTGAAACCCTGATTCCCCCACCACGGGGAGACACGACGACGTCCTTCTCGAGGAGCTTCTTCCACAGGTCCTTCCCGTCAATTCCCGGGACCCGAAAGGTGAAGATTCCGGACCGCTCCCCCTCTCCCATGGGGGTGAGCACTTCCCAGTCGCCTTCAATCTTTGAAGCCAGGTGGTCGACGAGGGAAAATACCCTCTCCTGAATGTTCTCCACTCCCACTTCGAGGATGAGGCCGAGCGATTCAGAAAACATGGCGATGGAGAGGACGTTGAAGCTCCCCGGTTCGAACTTCTTCGCCGTCCTGTCGAGGGTAAAGTCTGGATTCTCGAAGTCGAACCTCTTCACGACGGAGTGCCACCCGTATTCGATGGGGCGGAGGCGGTCGATGACCCGTGAGGAGACGAAAAACCCCCCGATTCCCTCGATGGAGAGGAGCCACTTGTGACCGTCTGCGGCGAGGAAATCTATGTGATACCGTTCCACGTCCATGGGGATGACCCCGAGAGATTGAATCGCGTCGACGCAGAAGTATATTTCGTGCTCCCTGCAGAACTTTCCTATTTTTTCCAGGTCGAGGCGGTACCCGTTGACGAACTCGACGGAGGACAGGGCGATGAGTTTCGTCCTCTCGTCTGCCATTGAGAGGAGTTCGTCCTCGTCGATTCTCCCCTCGGGGGTCGGACGGGCGAGTCTCACCTCCACTCCTTTATCTTTCAGTGCCATCCAGGGGTAGAGGTTGGCGGGGAATTCAACAGCCGTCGTGATGACGTTGTCCCCCTCCTCCCACTGAAGGCCTCCCGCAACGAAGGAAAGCCCTTCGGAGGTGTTCTTCACGAAAGCGACTTCTTCCGGAGTGGCGCCGATGAGCGTGGCGAACCTTTTTCGGCACTCCTCGGAAATTTCAATCCACCCCCTCAGGTTGTAGGCTCCGAAGTTGAGATATTCCCGTATTTGCGCAACGCCTCTGGTGGCGGTCCTGACAGGGATGGGGGAGACACCTGCGTGGTTGAGGTATACAAGCCCCCCGGAGACGGGGAACTCTTCCGTCCTGTAACGGTTTACGTCCATGATTGCTCCCTGGACCCGGAAAAATCGGGGTGATGGAAGATTTATATTATAATTTTTAAGATGCAGAGAGAAGAGAAGGAAATCCTCAGATTCAGCAGAAATATCCTCGTCAGGGAAATCGGACCCGCCGGTCAGAGGAAGCTTAGGTCTTCCTCCGTCCTCGTCGTCGGCGCGGGAGGGCTCGGGTCTCCCGCCCTCTACTACCTGGCCTCTGCGGGTGTGGGAAGGCTCGGAATCGTCGACTACGACCGGGTGGACCTGACAAACCTGAACAGGCAGATTCTCTTTACGGAGAGAGACACAGGGAGGGACAAGGTTTCCGTGGCCGCCGAAAGGGTCCGGGCGATAGATTCCAGCATCGAGGTTGACGCCTGGAAGGAAAAGGTGACGGCGGAAAACGTCTTTTCCCTCATTGAAGGGTTCGACATCGTCGTCGACGGGACCGACTCTTTCGAGACGAAGTTTCTCCTCAACGACGCCTGCGTGATTGCGGGAATTCCCCTCTCCCATGCTGGAATTCTCCGCTTTGGCGGGCAGGCCATGTCCATCGTCCCCGGGGAAGGCCCCTGTCTCCGATGCCTCCTTCCTCAAATTCCCTCGAGGAAAGACGCTCCGACCTGCTCGGAAGCGGGAATCGTGGGCTCCGTTGCCGGCATTTTCGGCTCCATTCAGGCGACGGAGGTGATAAAATTTTTAACTGGTGCCGGGACGACCCTGACGGGAAGGGTTCTCTCCATCGATACCCTCCACTGGACGATCCAGACACTCCAGGTAGAGAGAAACGTTCAGTGCCCCGTCTGTGGTGAAGACCCGGTCATCAGGAAACCCCTGTCGGCTGAAAATTACGGCGAGATTTGCGCTGAGAGGTGAGGAAAGTGAGGGATAAAGTCAAAGCGGTGGTGATGTTTTCCGGCGGTCTCGATTCGACGCTGGCGACAAAAATCGTCATGAACCAGGGAGTAGAGGTGGTTGCCCTCCACCTGACCTCCCCTTTCTGCACCTGCGATAGGGGTTCAAGCGGGTGCAAGGCTGCCTCCGTCATGATGGCTGAGCAACTCGGGGTCCGCATGGTCACCGTCGTCAAAGGCAAGGAATATTACCGACTTATCCGGAATCCGAAGTTCGGATACGGGAGCGCCATGAATCCCTGCATAGACTGCCGCATCTTCGGCCTCAAAAAGGCGAAGGAACTCATGGAGGCAGAGGGAGCGCGGTTCATCGTTACGGGGGAGGTCCTCGGTCAGAGGCCCATGTCCCAGCGCAGGGATGCTATCAGGCTCATCGAGAGAGAAGCCGGTCTCGAAGGGCTCATCCTCCGTCCTCTTTCGGCTCAACACTTTCCCCCGACGATACCGGAAAAGGAGGGATGGGTGGACAGGGAGAAACTCCTCTCCATATCGGGACGGTCCAGGAAGAAGCAGATGGAACTTGCCGAAAAGTTCGACCTGAAGAATTACCCCTGCCCGGCTGGGGGGTGCCTCCTTACGGATAAGGGTTTTGCCCGCCGCGTGAAGGACCTCCTCGACCACAAGGAAGACCCGGACACTCCCGACTTCAACCTCCTCAAGATAGGGAGACACCTGAGGCTCCCCACGGGCGAGAAACTCATCGTTCCGAGGAACGAGGCGGAAAACAGGAGGATAGAATTCCTCGGGCGAGGGAGACTTGTCCTGGCCAGGCCGGACGGTTTCCCCGGCCCCATCGTCGGGATAGACGATTTCAACTCTCGTCTCCCCCTGGAGGCGGTTGAGATGGCCTTCAGGCGGTATTCGAAGAAAAAGGAGGGTCCCGTCCCCCTGGTCCTCCAGTTTCCCGACGGTGAGACCCGTCAGGTCGTCCTGGGTGGTTCGTCCGTCGAGAGGGAAAACATCGAAAAGTTTCTGGTCGTCTGATGAGAGAAAAACTGGAAAAGCTCAGGGAAATCATCGGGGAGTGCGGTTCTCTCCTCGTGGCCTTCAGCGGGGGAGTCGATTCAACCTTTCTCCTTCGGGTGGCGAAGGACGTTCTGGGGGATAACCTGCTCGCCGTCACGGCCACGTCTTCTACTTACCCCTCTTTCGAACTCGAAGAGGCGAAGAGACTGGCGCGGGAGATGGGTGTGGCACACCTCATCATAGAGTCGGAGGAACTGGATGTTCCCGAGTTCAGGACCAATCCTCCCGACAGGTGTTACTACTGCAAGAGAGAGCTCTTCGGGAAACTCCTCGCCATTGCCCGGGAAAGGGGAATGGCGGCTGTGGCTGACGGCACAAACGCGGACGATGAAGGAGACTACCGCCCCGGAAGAAGGGCAGCCAGGGAACTGGGAGTGAGGAGTCCTCTTCTGGAGGCGGGACTGACGAAAGAGGATATCCGACGCCTTTCCCGTGAACTGGGGCTCCCCACGTGGAACAAGGGAGCATACGCGTGCCTCTCTTCTCGATTCCCCTACGGCGAAGAAATAACGAGAGAGAAACTGGCACGGCTGGAAAGGTGCGAGTCCTTCCTCCGGGAGAGGGGATTCCGTCAGTTTCGGGTCAGGTGCCACGGGGACCTGGCGAGGGTGGAGGTGGGGCAGGACGAGATGGAGAAGTTCTTCGACCCCGCTTTCAGGGAGGAGGTCGTCCGTGTCTTCCGTGAGGCCGGATTCCACTTCGTTTCCCTGGACCTCGAGGGGTACCTGACGGGGAAAATGAACAGGACGCTCCTTACGGGAGAGGTTTCCTGACGCTTGCCCCGGAACTGCGGTGAGGAATAGCCTCACTCAATCTTCTTCAATTCGTAGGACCTGCTTCCCAGTCCGATCTTTTCGGCGTGAGCGAGCTGTATCTCCCAGTCAATGTGCGGGTGGGTCTTCCTGAACGGGTCCTCTCCTCCCATCTTCTCGAGCACCAGGTCCACCGATGCCTGGTCAACGGCGACCGGGTCGGTGGAGAGGCAGATACCCACGTCGGGTGCGATGGGAACGTCGTTGAAACCGTAACAGTCGCAGTAGGGGCTCACCTGGGTGATAAAGTTGATGAAGAGGACCTTTCCTTCCTTCCCCTTCACTGCTCCCAGGGCATATTCCGCCATCTTTTTCATTACCGATTCGGAAGCTTCGTTCCAGTTTACCTTGATGGTTCCTTCAGGACAGATGACGATGCAGTCGGCGCACCCGATGCACGCCTCTGACGATATGTGGGCTTTGCCGTCGACGATGGCTATTGCCCCTCCAGGGCAGACGGCGACGCACTTTCCGCAGGCGATGCACCCCTCCGGGTCGACGAAGGGAGAGACCGTGGAATGCTGAAAGAGCTTCCCTTCGCGGGCGGCGCACCCCATCCCGAGGTTCTTTATCGTCCCTCCGAAACCGCTCAGTTCGTGCCCTTTAAAGTGAGTGATCGTTATCATGGCGTCAGCGGCGTAAATTTCCGAACCGATGACGGCCTCTTTCGTCGTTTCTCCCTCGATGGGTATCCTCACCTTGCTCTCTCCCCTCAGCCCGTCGGCGATGACGACGGGGGCGCCGGTCTGTTCAACGCCGAATCCGTTGTAGAGAGCAGTGAGAATGTGGTCCGGGGCGCACGAACGGGACCCGACGTAGAGGGTATTCGTGTCGGTGAGAAAGGGTTTTCCCCCTTTTTTCTTTATGATATCGACAACAGTCCTGACGAACTGGTGCCTCACGAAGGCGAGGTTTCCCCTCTCTCCGAAGTGGAGTTTTACCGCCACCAGGTCCTTGCGTGAGACGATTTCCCCTTCGCAGGCTATTTCAAGTGAAACTTCGAATTTTCTCAGGAGGTTTCTCTCAGGTTTGGCGTCGAGTGTAACATAGTAAACTGTCGACATTATACACCCCCTCCTTTGACAACTGCTCGAAATTTATGTATAATTAAAATGTTTAATGTCGGTGGTCCGGGACCACCAGAGCGATTATGAGAAAGGGTTGAGAGACTGTTGACATACATTTCCCACCAATCATACCACAAATCATACCTGTCTATAATCACAGAAAAAATATCCCTGACAGGGGAAAACCTCTCGAAAACGGAGGTGTATAGATGAAATTTAAAAAGGGAGACAAGGCTGTCTATCCCGGGCACGGAGTGGGGGTTATCGAAAGCATCGAGAAGAGGAACATTTCTGGAGTGCGCCAGGAGTTTTACGTTTTCCGGATTCTCGATTCGGAGACGAAGATATTCATCCCCGTCAACAACGTGGAGCAGGTGGGTTTGAGGAAGGTCATCAGCTCTCGTGAGGTGGACGACATCTACAAGATTCTCCGGAGGAAGAAGACGACGGAGAACAACCAGCCCTGGAACAGACGGTACAGGCTCTACATGGAGAAACTCAAGAGCGGTTCCATTTACGAAATTGCTGAGGTCCTGCGCAACCTTTCTCTCCTCAAGAACGACAAGACTCTCTCCTTCGGGGAGAGGAGGATGTTCGACACGGCTCGCTCCCTTCTCGTGAAGGAAATATCCATTGCCAAGAGGGTGAGCGAGGAGAAGGTGGAGAAGGACATTTCGCGTTACATTAACTTCTGAGTTTAGAGATGGTGGAAGTTAAGGGGGAGGGCCAGAGGGCCCTCCTTTTTTGTATGTTCTGCGTGAGTTGAAGAGCACGTGAGGGGATTCCCGTGAGCGCAGTGGCAATAATCGTTGCAGCCGGAAAGGGAGAGAGATTCGGGGGTGAGGTGCCGAAGCAGTTTCTCCCCGTCGGGAAGAGGGCTCTCATTGAGTTTTCCCTTCAGGAGTTTTCCGCGTCTCCCGTCATCGACTCCATCATCGTCGTCGTCCCCCGGGGAATCCCCGAGTCGCTGGTGAATCTCATCATGACATACAGGAAGGTAGACGCCGTCGTCTTCGGCGGGAAGACCCGACAGGAATCGGTTGAGGCTGGCGTGAGGGCTGTCCGGGGGAATCCCGACGTGGTCCTCGTGCACGACGGGGCGCGGCCTCTCGTGAGCGGGGAGATTATCGAACGGGTCTACCGGGAGGCGAAAAAAAGCGGAGCTGCCATCCCCGTCGTCCCCATCCCGGACTCGGTGAAGAGGTCTGAGGACGGGAGGGTGGTGGACCGGTCCGTGCCGCGGGAGACGCTTTTCCGCGCGCAGACGCCTCAGGGAGTGAGGTTCGAACTCCTGAAGAGGGCGCTGGAGAAAGCCAGGGAGGAGGGAGTTTCCTGTTCAGATGAAGCGCAGCTCGTCGAACTTCTCGGCGAGAAGGTTTCTCTCGTCCCGGGGAGCAGGAGGAACCTGAAGGTTACCTTTCCCGAGGATATCCTCTCCTTTAAAGCCTTCATCGGGGAGTACACGGGCGATTTTCGGGTGGGAATCGGATACGACGCCCACCGCCTCGTCGAGGGAAGGCCCCTCTACCTGGGAGGGATAGAGATTGAGTTTGACCGGGGTCTTCTGGGGCATTCAGACGGAGACTGTCTCCTTCACGCTCTGACCGACGCTCTTCTCGGCGCCGCAGGACTCGGAGATATTGGCAAGCACTTTCCTCCTGGGGACCCTTCGACTGAAGGAATCAGGAGCACCGAAATCGTCCGGCACGCGGTGGAGCTTCTCTCAGGGGAGGGTTACCGGGTCGTGAACGCCGATTGCGTCGTCGTCTGTGAAAAACCGAAGATAGGCCCTCTCTCTGATAAAATGAGGGAGTCCATAGCATCTCTCCTCGGCGTTTCCCCGGAGGATGTTTCCGTCAAGGGGAAGACGACGGAGGGGATGGGATTCGAAGGGAGGGGTGAGGGAATCTCTTCCCTTGCCGTTGTGCTCGTGGAAAAAGTCCCGTCAGGAGAGTGAGATGAGCCTCATCGTTTTCAACACGCTGGGTAACAGGAAAGAACCCTTTGAGCCCCTTGAAGAGGGAAAGGTGAGAATGTACGTGTGCGGCGTGACGGTCTACGACCTCTGTCATCTCGGTCACGCCAGGGCGAACATGGTCTTCGACTTCATTTACAGGTATCTCCTCCACTCCGGATTCGACGTGACCTACGTGAGGAATTTCACCGACATCGACGACAAGATAATTAAACGCGCAAACGAGGAGGGGGTCGACTTTCGAGTCATCAGCGAGCGGTACATTCAGGCTTTTTACGAGGATATGGGAAGGCTCGGTCTCCTCTCTCCCACCTTCGAGCCGAAGGCGACGGAGCACATCGATGGAATTATCGAACTGGTGTCCCGTCTCATAGAGAGGGGGCACGCTTACGTCGTCGACGGTGACGTCTACTTTGCCATCGACACCTTCCCCGATTACGGGAAACTTTCCGGGAAGAACCTGGAGGAGCTCGAAGCTGGCGCGAGGGTCGACGTGGATGAGAGAAAGCGCAACCCCCTCGACTTTGCTCTCTGGAAGAAGAGCAAACCGGGGGAACCCTCCTGGGAGAGTCCGTGGGGCCCGGGGAGGCCGGGATGGCATATCGAGTGTTCCGTCATGTCGATGAAGCACCTGGGAGATTCTTTTGACATTCACGGAGGCGGGAAGGACCTGGTCTTCCCCCATCACGAAAACGAAATAGCCCAGTCGGAGTGCGCCACGGGAAAGATATTCGCCCGTTACTGGATTCACAACGGATTCGTCAACATCGACAAGGAGAAGATGTCCAAGTCTCTCGGAAACATCTTTACCATCCGGGAGATTCTGGAGAAGATTCACCCCGAGGTGCTCCGTTTCTTCTTCGCGGGCACCCACTACCGGAGCCCCATCGATTATTCCGACCGCTCTATTCGAGAGGCGAAGGCGGGACTGGACAGAATCTACACGTTTTACGACCGATTCCTGAGGGCTGAAGAGAAAGCTCCGGAACTCAAGGAGGAGGAAACTGCTTCAGGTAGTGTCGAGGAAGAAGACGAGACCGCTCTTCTGACTCTGGAGGAGAGGTTTCGCGCGGCAATGGACGACGACTTCAACACGGCAGCCGCCATGGGGTTCCTCTTTGACGCCATCCGGAGGCTCAACAGGTATTACCGCGAAGACCCGGCTCAAGACCCAGAGAGTTCTGCTTTCTTCCTCAAGGGCGGGGAGAAGGTAACCTCCCTCCTCCGGGTCCTCGGTTTCCTCTCCGACGACCCCGTCTCCTACTTCAGGTACGGAATTGAGGGAAAACTGAAGGAGAAGGGAATCTCCCTCGACAGGGTCCTCGACATGGTGCGGGAACGGGAGGAGGCGAGGAAGGTGAAGGATTTCACCAGAGCGGACGCTATCAGGGATACCCTCAAATCCTGGGGTATAATTCTTGAGGATACTCCGTCCGGAACCTTCTGGAAGTTTGAAGAAGAGGGATAATGTCCCGTTTTCTCCTGGAATCTCCCTACACGCCGTCGGGGGACCAGCCCGAAGCAATCCGTGAACTCGTAAAGGGGCTCAGGGAGGGTCTCCGCCACCAGGTCCTCCTCGGGGTGACCGGCTCGGGGAAAACGTATACCATGGCTTCGGTCATCGCTGAGGTGGGGAGGCCGGCTCTCATCATTGCGCCGAACAAGACGCTTGCCGCCCAGCTCTTCATGGAGTTTAAAAGGCTCTTCCCGCACAACGCGGTGGAGTATTTCGTCAGCTATTACGACTACTACCAGCCGGAGGCTTACATTCCTCACACGGACACATACATAGAGAAAGACGCCTCCATCAACGAGCAGATAGACAAGCTCAGGCACAGCGCCACGCGCTCCGTTATCGAGCGCAGAGATGTCATCGTCGTCGCGTCTGTTTCCTGCATATACGGCCTCGGTTCGCCGGAGTTTTACAACACCATGGTCCTCCGTCTCCACGTAGGGGACAGCGTTTCCCGGGACGACGTCATCAGGCGCCTCGTGGAGATTCAGTACGAGCGGAACGAGTACGATTTTTACCGCGGGCTTTTCCGCGTGAGAGGGGATGTGGTGGAGCTCTTCCCCGCGTACGAGGACGAGAGGGGCTTGCGGATAGAGTTCTTCGGAGACGTGGTGGATGCCCTCTCTTACTTTGACCCGCTCACGGGAAAGAAACTCGGGGAGGTAAAGGAGACGGTGATTTTTCCCGCCTCTCACTACGTCACTCCCGAGCCGATTCTCAAGCGGGCGATTCGGACCATCCGGGAGGAACTGGAACTCCGGCTGGAGGAACTGACGGCAGAGGGAAAGCTTCTCGAGGCGGAGAGGTTGAAGCAGAGGACCCTCTACGACCTGGAGATGATCGAGCAGATGGGTTACTGCACGGGCATCGAGAACTACTCCCGCCACCTCGACGGGAGACTTCCCGGACAGCCGCCCTTCACGCTTCTGGATTACTTCCCCGACGATTTCATCACGTTCATCGATGAAAGCCACATCACCATCCCCCAGCTTCACGGTATGTATAACGGGGACCATTCCCGAAAGAAGACTCTCGTCGAATACGGGTTCCGCCTTCCCTCGGCTCTGGACAACAGGCCGCTCAAGTTCGACGAGTTCATGGCACGGGTGGGGCAGGTGATTTACGTCTCAGCGACGCCGGGGGACTTCGAGGTTGAGGTGTCGGGCGGAAGAGTTGTGGAGCAGATAATAAGGCCCACGGGGCTCGTTGACCCGGAGGTTGAGGTGAGGCCCTCGGAAAACCAGATCGACGACCTCGTGAAGGAAGTGAGGGAGAGAGTGGAAAGGGACGAAAGGGTCCTGGTGACGACTCTGACGAAGAGGCTGGCCGAGGAGATAACGGAGTACCTGAACGACATCGGAGTCCGGGCCCGCTACCTCCACTCCGACATCGATGCCATCGAGCGGTTCAACATAATCCGGGACCTGAGGAGAGGAGAGTTCGACGTCCTCGTCGGGATAAACCTTCTCCGCGAGGGACTCGACATCCCCGAGGTTTCTCTCGTGGCGATTCTCGACGCCGACAGGGAAGGCTTTCTCCGGTCCACTCGTTCCCTCATCCAGACCTTCGGGAGAGCTGCTCGAAATGAAAGGGGGAAGGTTATCCTCTATGCCGAGAGGATGACCCGTTCGATGGAAGAGGCCGTGGCGGAAACAAACCGGAGGCGGGAGAAGCAGATTGCCTTTAACAGGGAGCACGGCATCGTCCCGAAAACAATCGTCAAGGCCATAGACGACCCGCTCGTTGCCACCTGTGAGGCGGACTACGTGACGGTCCCCGCCGAGGAGGAGCTCCCTTCATCGCCGAGAGAGGTGAGGAAGTTGATAAGGGAATTGAGGAAGAAGATGATTGAAGCTGCCAAGGACCTGAACTTCGAAGAGGCAGCCCGTCTGCGCGACAAGATATTCGAGCTGGAAAAAGTGGAACTGGAAACTCTGGAGGGTGCGAGGAATGCCCGTTGACCCGTCCGTCTTCGATTCCCTTCCTGAGAAACCCGGGGTATACATTTTCAGGGACTCCCGGGGGCGGGCTCTCTACGTTGGAAAGGCGAAGAACCTGAGGAATCGGGTCCGCTCCTACCTGCGGCCGGGGTCTGACGGGAGGGAGAGAATCCCCAGGATGGTGGAGGAGGCAGTCGACCTGGAGTGGGTGATTACGGAAAGTGAAAACGAGGCCCTCCTCCTCGAGAACAACCTCATAAAGAAACACCGCCCCCCCTACAACGTCTACTACCGGGACGACAAAGATTACCTCTGTATCCGGGTGGACCTGAAGAAGGATTTTCCCCGCCTGGAACTCGTCAGGAAGGTAAAGAGGGACGGGGCCCTCTACATCGGGCCGTTTTCATCGGCAAAGAAAGTGAGAAATCTCCTCAATCTGACGGGGAAGCTCTTTCCCTTGAGAACCTGCACGGATAAATCTTTCAGAACCCGGAACCGGCCCTGCACTCAGTACCAGATCAAGAGGTGTCTCGCGCCGTGCGTCGGCTACGTGGGGAAAGAGGAGTACGGGAAAATCCTCAGGGACGCCGTCGACTTTCTCCAGGGAGACCTGAAGAGGGTGGTCAGAGAGCTGGAGCGGGAGATGAAACGCGCTTCCCGGGAGCTCAAGTTCGAAGACGCGGCCCGTCTCCGGGACACCATTCGGGTCGTTGAGTCTGTCAGAGAGAGGCAGTCAGTTGTTTCGGCGCTCCTCCCCGACGGGGATTACTTCGGAGTGTACCGGGAAGGGGAGCGGGGCGCCGTTTCGGTCCTCTACCTCCGGCGGAGTCGGGTCATCGACGCGCGTTCTTTCCTCATCCACGCGGGAGAGGCCTCTGACGAGGAGGTTGTCCTCTCTGTCATTGCCCAGTATTACACGGAAGATTCATACATCCCGGACGAGGTGGTCGTTCCTCTTCCCCTTCCCGAAGCCCTCCTGCTGGAGGAGGCACCCCACCTCAGAGACAGGAGAGTTTCCGTCAAACATCCCATCAGAGGGAAGAGAAAGGACCTTCTCCGCCTCGCGGGAGAGAATGCCCGGGAGTATTTCAGGGCGCGGCGCAGGAGGGAGGTGGAGTACGAAGACCTGATGAACCTCATGCACGCCCGGCTGAGACTCTCCCGGCTTCCCTTCCGCGTCGAGTGTTTCGACATCTCCCACCACGGGGGGAGGAGCCCCGTCGGGGCGATGGTCGTCTTTGAGGGGGGAATCCCGGTTAAGAATCAATACCGCAAGTTCAGGATTCGAACTGTGAGAGGAGTGGACGACTATGCCATGATGGCGGAGGTCGTCGCGCGGCGCGTGGAAAGGGGGGAAGAGTTTGGCCCCCTCCCCGACGTTTTCCTCCTCGACGGGGGAAAGGGCCACATAAGCGCCGTCTCCCGCGTCTTAAAAGAGAGAGGGATTAAGGTCGACATCGTGGCCATAGCCAAGGAGAGGGATGGTGCTGGGGGCGACAGAATCTACATCCCCGGAAGGAAAAACCCCCTCTCGCTCCCTTCCGGCGACCCCGTGCTCAACTACCTCATGAGAATCCGGGACGAGGCTCACCGCTTCGCCGTCACGTTTCAGAGGAAATCTGAAGGGAGAGAGGCAGTCTCATCTCTCCTGGATGGCTTCCCGGGAATAGGGCCGAAGAGGAAAGAAGCGATTTTCCGCAGTTACAGTTCCCTGTCAGACCTTGCCAGGGAGGACCCGTCACGCCTCGCCCGTCTTTTGAGAATCCCCGTTACCCGGGCTGAGGACCTCATCGATTACGTCAGCGCCCACAGGGAGGAGTGACGGGAGAAGGGCACGCCTCTTGCCCTTCTCCTCGGCATGGACGGGAGAGACGTTTTTTTCCTCTTTGTGACGGCGGTGGGTTTTGTCGGGGGATTCCTCACCCCTTTCCTTCCATCCTGCGCTTTTCTCCTCCTCGCCCTCGCTCCGCTCGTCCTCTTTACCTCCCGACGGGCCGGGTTTTTCATCCTCTTTCTCTGCTTTGCATCTGGCGGGTATCTCCGGGGCAGGGCAAACTGCTCCGGCCTTGAGGGGTACGCCGAGCTTCCCCGGAGATTCCGCTGTCGATTCCGCGGGACCGTTGCGTCCGTCCGGGTTTCCGGTCCGCTCTCACTCCTTGAACTTGAAGATGTCTCCCTCCAGGTGGTGGGGGAAAGAGAGATACGCTTTTTCCCGGGAGGCGTCAGGCTGACTCTTTACGGGGACCCGGTCGAGCGGGGGTGGAGAAAAGGTGCCCTCGTGGCTGG
>RFHC01000002.1 GCA_003696505.1 Deltaproteobacteria bacterium | reverse complement strand
GGAGAAGGGTACTCCGTCAGGACGGCGCCTGACGCATTCGAGGCACTGGACATGATTCGCTCATTCGACTTCGACCTGGTCCTAACTGACATCAAGATGCCGGGGATGTCGGGGCTCGAGCTGATCCGTGAGGTGTCGAAGTTCAAGGAGGACGTCATCTTTCTCATCATCACGGGCTATGCCTCCCTCGACTCGGCCCGTGAAGCGCTCAAGTACGGCGTCTACGACTACATCACGAAGCCCTTCGACCTCTCCTACGTGAAGCTCGCCGTGTCCCGCGCCCTCGAGAGGAAGAGATTGACGGATGAAAATGCCAGGCTGAAGGAACTGACCCGCCTCTTCGCCCTGACGGAGTCGATAACGAGCACCCTCGAGAAAACGCGGCTTTCCCGTCTCCTCCTCCACTCGGCAGTCAGTTACACCGATTCTGATGGAGGGATTCTCTTTACCTTTCAATCCGGCGACAACGGTGAAGCCTCCCCCGAGGTGGGCGAGGTTTTTCGTGCCGGCGCCCTCGCTGAGCTGGTGGTGGACGAAGAGGCCTTCGTCGGGAAAATGGTGCCGCTCGTCGCCGGTCTCAAAAGGCCCACCGTTATCGGGGCGCACGACCTGACTGTGGGGGAAGGTGTATCGGCGGCTCTCGTGAGGGATGCGCTCCCCGAATGGGGTCTGAAGCCGGAGGTGAGGGTTCTCTGCGCCCCCGTCACCCGTCTCGAAAGGCTTCACGCCGTCCTGGTTCTCTTGAGGGAAGGGAGAAATTTCACGAGAGAACACCTGGAGCTGGTGGGCATCATCGCCACTCAGGGAGCAGTTGCCTATGAGAACACCAATCTCGTGGGGAGCCTCAAAAACGCGTACATCTCCATGATTGAGTCCCTCATCCTCATCGTGGAGGCGAAGGACCCCTACACCTACGGTCACTCCCGGCGGGTATCCAACCTGGCTGTGAGGATTGCCCGGAAGATGGGCCTTCCCGAGCCGGACGTGGAGACGCTGAGACTGGCGGCAAATCTCCACGACATCGGGAAGATATCGGTGCCTGAAGAGATACTGAACAAGCCGGGGAAACTTGACGAGGATGAGTGGCTCTACGTGAGGCGCCACACTCTCATCGGCGACGAGGTGCTCCGTCCTCTGAAGTTCCTTGACGAGGCGAGAGAGATAATCAAGTATCATCACGAGAGGTACGACGGGTCGGGATATCCCGAGGGGCTGAAGGGCGAGGAGATACCCCTTCTGACCCGAATCATGACCGTGGCCGACGCTTACGATGCCATGTCTTCGGTGAGGGCTTACAGGAAGCCGCTCGCTCCCGAGGAAGTGAGGGACGAACTGCTGAAAAATGCGGGGAAGCAGTTTGACCCGAAAGTGGTTCGGGCTCTTATAGAAATTCTGGATGAGGAGGAGTGAGTGGAGTTTGAGGTCTCTCCCTTCTCTCGAGACCATTTCGAGGTGGTAGACGGGCTGAACGCGGAATCGGAAGAGCCATCCCCCTTTCTCACAGCGCCCTACATGGAGGCGTGGGACCACTGTTTTTCAGCGGAAAGGGAAAAGGTGTCGATTTTCGCGAGGGAAGGGGGGCGAATCGTCGGCGCCGGCATTTTCTACCGCCGCACTTCCCCCGACTGCTACTTTCTCCTCGGGGGGAAGTCCCTTTCCGACAGGCTCGGGTTTGCCGTCAAGAAGGGCCGGGAGGAGGAGTTCGTCCGCTCCCTGGTCAGGTGGATGAGGGAGGAGGGCGAGATTCCCTATCCCCTCGTCGTCAACAATCTCTCCGGCGACTGGAGGCAATTCAGGGCGTTCGAGGAAATCTCCCGGGAGGATGGGAGAATTCTCATAAACGAGACCGACGTGGCTCCTCGGGTTGACCTCCCCTCCACCTTCGAGGAATACCTTCAGGGACTTTCGAAGAAAGACAGGCACGAGTTGAGGAGAAAGTTGCGCAGGTGCAGGGACCACCTGGGCGAGGTCCAGGTCGTCGAGGGGGGGAGGAATGGAGACCTGGAGAACGACCTGGAAGAGTTCGTCCGCCTTCACAGGCTCTCCCACCCGGACAAGGCGAACTTCTGGAGGGGGCGGAGGAGGGAGTTCTTTTCGCTCCTGGCGCGGAACTTTTCCCGCCAGGGGTGGCTGAGGCTCTTCTTCCTCTTCTCTCCCGCAGTGGGGGGGAACGTTTCAGCTCTCTTTGTCTTCGATTACAACGGGGACTATCTCCTCTACAACTCCGGGTTTGACCCCGCTTTCAGAAAGGCTTCTCCCGGCCTCGCCATCGTTGCGGAGACCATCCGGACAGCCATCGCGGAGCAGAAGAGGAGGTACGACTTCCTCCGGGGAGGGGAGAGGTACAAATTCGACCTCGGAGGTGTTCCCCGGAGCGTGTTCAGAGTGGAACTTGTCCCGTGAGAGTCGCCGTCATCTCATTCCACACATGCCCCTATGAGGAGTTCGGGTCCCGCTTTTCCGGGGGGATGAACGTCTTTCTCCGGGAGGTGTGCCTCCGTCTCGCCCTGGCGGGCAACGAGGTGACGGTTTTCACCCGCGGGTGGGGGGAGGAAGAGGAGAGGGTGAAGACCGAGGGTCTCAGGGTCGTTCACGTCCCGTGCGGACTCCCGAAATCTCCGGACCTCGGAGACTTCCTCGCTTCCGCCGATGTTTTTTCTTCTGCCGTGCTCGCCCATCTCAGGGCATCCCCACCCGACGTCGTCTTTTCCAACTACTGGCTCTCCGGCAGGGCAGCAATCTGCGCGAGGGAGAATCTGAGAGTCCCCTTCGTCCACATGCATCACACCCTGGAAGCTCTGAAGGAAAAGTTCTCAAAGACGAGGTATGGGGACCCCCACCTGAGGAGCGCCCGTCTCTTCGCTGAGTTTGAGGTCCAGAAGAGAGCCAGTTACCTCATCCATCCGTCTCCCACGGACAGGGAAGAGGCCATGAAGCTCTACCCCTTCATAAGAGACAGGGCGGTCGTTGTCTTTCCCGGCGTCAGGGAGGATATCCTGGACCTTCCCCGGATGAGGGAGAGGGGCAGGTCTCTCCTCGGTGCGGGTGAGGGTGAAGTCGTCTTTCTCGCCGGCGGGCGGGAGGAGCGGACGAAGAACATCTCGGGTCTGGTTGAGGTCTTCGAGAAATTCCCGGAAGCCAGAGCCCGCCTCGCCCTGCTGGGGGGGAAGGTTGAGTGGAGGAGCGAGAAAATTTCCGTTCTCCCGCCCCTTTCGGGAGAGGATTACGTTGCGGCCCTCGACGGGGCAGACGTGGTCGTCGTCCCTTCCGCTTACGAAAGCTTTTCCCTTTTTGGATTCGACGCGCTGGCGCGGGGGAAAGTTCTCGTCGCCCCTTCCAGGTCCTTTCTGGGACGATTCGTGATGGAGAAGGGGTGCGGGGAAACCTTCGACTCACAGGAGGGACTCGCCGTTGCGCTGGAGCGGGTCCTCATATCTCCGGGAAGGTTTGTGGATGGATGCGCGGAGGCGAGGGAGGAATGCCGGAGTTTCACCTGGGAGTCGACCCTTCTCTCGCTCCTTCGGGTTCTCGAACTTTCTTTGCGAGCTCCACTGCCCGGTGAATGAAGTTTCTCACCTCTTCCCTGGCTTCCTCGTCGGTGAACTGGAGAGGCGGGTGCTTCATGAAGTACGACGAGGGCTCCAGAAGGGGTCCGCCTATTCCCGCATCGAGGGCGAGTTTCAGGCACCTGAGGACGTCGATGACGACTCCCGCGCTGTTGGGAGAGTCGATGACGGAGAGGCGGACTTCCAGTTCGACAGGTGCTCCGCAGAATCCTTCTCCCTCCACGCGGATGAATGCAATCTTGTTGTCGTCCTGCCAGGGGACGTAGTCTGAGGGCCCGACGTGAATGTCCCTGTCGTCCAGGGTCTGGTCGAGGACGGAACGGACCGATTCGGTCTTCGAAATCTTCTTGGAAGAGAGCCTCTCCCTGTTGAGCATGTTGAGGAAGTCGGTGTTCCCTCCCGTGTTGAGCTGGTATGTCCTCTTCACCCGTATTCCCCGGTCGTTGAAGAGACGGACAAGAGACCTGTGGAGAATGGTGGCGCCCAGCTGGGACTTCACGTCGTCTCCGATGACGGGGATGTTCTTCTCCGTGAACTTTTTCCCCCAGACAGGGTCAGAGGCAATGAAGACGGGAATGCAGTTGGCGAAAGCAATTCCCAGGTCGAGGCAGAGTGAGGCGAAGTATTCCGTCGCTTTCTGGGACCCCACGGGGAGGAAGTTGACGAGGATCTCCGCCCCCGACTCACTGAGGACTCTCCTCACGTCGTCGGGCTCTCTCTCTGCCGGGATGAACCTCCTGTCGTCAGGGTAGGCAGCCATGTGGTCGGGGACTCCGTCCAGCACCGGACTCATCGAGACGACGACGCCTCCGTCGTCGACGGTGTCGACAACTCTCCGCGTGCAGTTGGGAGGGGCGAAAATCGCCTCGGCGAGTCTCTTCCCCACCTTCCTCCTGTCCACGTCAAAGGCAGCGACGATTTCAATATCTCCCGGCGCGTAGGGACCCACGAGAGGGGTGATGAGCCCCCATTCGGCAGTCCCCTCGGTGATGCCGCGTCTCCTGTAGAACTCTATGCCCTGGATGAGCGCGCTCGCGCAGTTTCCGACTCCCGCAACGGCTACCTTGATTTTTCCCATCTCACTCCTCCGATTTCGTTCCGTCCTTCGTGCACTCTTTTGATTCACCCTCTCCCGGAGAGGTTTCCCCGACAGGGAGGGTTTCCCCGCACACCCAGCAGAGGGGTGGTTTCTCCCGGGCCACCCTGAGCCTCTCCTTTCCGATGAAGTTCTGCGCACCGCACCCGGGACAGTAGAGAATCATCTCACAGGACGCTCCAGGGCGGACGTAACCTGTCGAAGACTTCCACGATTCTGGTCCCCCCTCTTCCTCTCCCGGAGAGGGCAGCCGAGAGTTCTTCCGGTGAGGTTGCCCTATTATATTCCACCCCCGCGTCTCTGCAAAAAGCCTCAAGGGGGAGCGGCGGCAGGTCTACCCCCAGAGGGCTCGCCCCTTTCCACCCCCGCCAATCTCTCAGGACGCCGTATCCTCCGTCGTTGATGACGATAATCGTTGCCGGAATATTTTCCCTCGCTGCCAGGTTTATCTCCTGGAGGGAGTAGGGGAGGTTGCCGTCTCCCGTCACGACGGTCCCCCTTTTCCCGGGTTTTGCCGTTATCGCTCCTCTCAGCCCCGGGACTGCGAAACCGAGGGAATTCGTCCCCCACGGGTAGTGGTAACTCCCCGGGGTCCTGACCCGGAAGAAGTACCTCATCCAGTATGAGAGAATCGTCGGGTCGGTGAAGAGCAGGTCCCCTTCCGGAACGGCTCTCTCCAGAACGGAGACATATTCCATTTCCCTCGGGAAGGATTCCCGCGCCCTCTCCTCGAGCCTTTTCCGATTCTCAGAAAGTTTCTCCCGGATAGAGGAAGACTTCTCTATTTTTTCTCCGAGGACTTGTTCGATAAATCGCTCCACCGTCACCCTGACGCGGAGGACCTCCCTTCCGGGATAGGAAATCTCTTCCCCGCCCGCCGATACGACGACGACCTTCTCCGGAAGGCGTATGCTCCTGTTGAAGGTTGACGAGTATGATAGGACAGAGCCGAGGACGATGAGGAGGTCTGCCTCTTCCAGGACTCCTTTCGCCACGCTGGGAGTCAGCACGCTCACCCACTCCCTCTCTTCGGACACGATTCCCTTCCCCGACACTGTGGTGAAGAGTGGGGCTTCCAGGGAACCGCACAGCTTTTCCACCAGCCCTGAAACGGGAGGCGTGAAGCACCCGTAACCTGCGAGGACGGCGGGAGACCTCGACTCTTTCAGCAGGCGGAGCGCTTCCCCTGTCCTGTCTTCGTCGGGAGGCGGTTCGTTGTGATGAAAATCGACGCTTCCCTCCTCGCCTGCGTATGGGGTGAGGATGTCGACGGGGACTTCCAGGACTGCCGGGCGTCGGGGGACACGGGTGGCGAATTCCAGGCACTTCCTGAGGATGGAGTCGCCATCCCGGGGAGAGGTGACCCGGAAGTATGCTCCCGTCAGGAGGCGCGCGATATCCCCCTGCGGGAGAAGTTCGTGGAGGCTCTTTCCCCTGCCTTCCCGGTGCTCCTTCGGGATGTCTCCCACGAGAAAAATCACGGGTGTCCCTTTCTGTGCCGCCTCGTGTATGGCCGCTGCGCCGATGAGGAAGCCGGGCCCCGGGGTCAGGAGACAGAGGGAAGCCTTCCCCGTTACCCTGCTCCAGCCGACGGCGGAAAATCCCGCTCCCAGCTCCGTCCCGGCCGGCCGGTAGAGGTCGGAGAGGCCGTGCTCAGAGAGGAACTTCAGGAACCTCATCACGTGAGTCCCTGCCACTCCGAAAATCGGAGGGCGGACCTCCCCGAGCGTCCTGACGAACGGAACATTCACGGGCGGGACACCTCGACCATCTTTTTACGGGTATTATGCAAAAGCGAGGGAATATTTTACAATGTTCCTATCCCGAGGACAGGGAGGACAGGCCGATGCAGATAGAGAAGGGGACGGATAAGCTCGTCAAAACCCTCCGAATTATGATCAAGGACGCTCCGGGATATCTCGGGAAACTCGCCACGACGATCGGTTCACTTGGAGGGAACATCGGCGACATCAAGCTCATCCGGTTCGGGATGGAGTACAACATACGCGATTTCACGGTCTTTTTCGAGGACGAGGAGCACCTTGAGAGGGTCCTCGAGGCGATAGGGAAAATCGAGGGCGTCGTCATTTCCGACGTCATCGACCCTGTCCTCGAGCTCCACAGGGGAGGGAAAATTCGCGTCAGGGCCACCTGCGAGATAGAGGGGATAAGCACGGTGAGGAAGATTTACACTCCCGGCGTTGCTAAGGTGTGCCGGATGATTCAGGAGGACAGGGACAACGCCTACGACTACACCTCCATCGGGAATACCGTCGCCATCGTGACGAACGGAAGCGCCATCCTGGGGCTCGGGGATATCGGTCCCGTCCCGGGAATGCCCGTGATGGAGGGGAAAGCCGTCCTTTTCGACTACCTCG
>RFHC01000049.1 GCA_003696505.1 Deltaproteobacteria bacterium | reverse complement strand
TTATCCACCTCCTCGTCCGTGAGCCCCTGGTTGGGCATCTTCCTCCAGGAAGATGCGAAGGCCTTCTCCGGGTTTTTCACGACGAAGGCGATCCCCTCCGGGCCGAGCCTTTTGTACGCCTTCGTCATGTCCGGCGCGTAGTACCCGCCGAACCCGAGGATGGTGTGGCAGTCGTTGCAGTTGTACTTCTCCCAGACCTTCTTCCCCGCCACCACCTTCTCGTCGAGCCTGTCCGCGTGAGTTAGAACCTGGATCTGCTTCTGGGTGTCGAAGGTGAGGTAGAGGAAGAGAACTGCCGAGGAGAGAGTGCCGACGAGAAAAATGAGGAATGCCGTTCTCTTCGTCATGGTGTCCCCCTTTCCCGTGTTTTCGTTTGTTTCGATGATACGAAAGTGCGGAATGGGTGTCCTTGACTGGAGTCAAGAGGGGAATTTTCAGGGGACCCGATTTCCAGGTTCGTCGGCTCGTTCTGTTCGCCGGTCAGGAGTCCTGTCGGCTTATTGCTCCATGGTTGCTCCGGAGTTAAAAAAAGGGCAGGGTTGACCCCTGCCCTTGAGCGATCCAGGTTTTTTGAGGACCGGCCCGGTTACTGCCCGTACCTCTCCTCGTAGAACTTCTTGATTCGCTCCCTCTCTTCCTTGCTGATCCCTTTTATCCACCTGTGCTCGTCCCGATCGAGGATCTCCTTCGTCACGCCGGGAAGGAGTTCCTCTGCCTCGGGGACGAGTTCAAAGTAGAACCTCTCGGCCACCTCGAAGAACCCGTGCCACTGGACGTAGTCGGGACCCATCATGGCCGCGCCGTGGCGCGCCCTCCTCCCCTCGTGGTGCCAGAGGTAGAAGAAGGTCCACTCGATCTTCTCGTCGAAGGGGGTGGGCGAAAGCTTCCCCGCCTCCCTCAGCTTCGCCATAATCTCTTTCGCCGGCTTTGCGAATTTCTCGTTGTAAAGGTCGATGGAGAGGTCGTACTGGGTGAAGAAGGCGTCCACGTAGCGCGGGTTGTGGCAGTTGATGCAGACCTTCTTCATGTTTGCCCGTTTGGCCTCCCAGTTCTCCATGTGCTTTGAAACGACGGGCCTGAGCGTCCAGGAAATCCTCTCACCCGGGTCGTGCGTTGCCTCCATGTCCGGCGTTGCGCTCATGTGGCAGGTGGCGCAGGTGGGGGCTGCCGTGTAGTCCACGCCGACGACCCACGATTCAGAGTCGAGGTTCATCCTGTCCACGTTCGAATAGAAGGCGATACCGTGCTTCGATTCGTCATAAATCTCCTTCTGGGGATGGTCGGGCCCCAGATGGCACTTCCCGCACGACTCTGGTCTCCTTGCCACTTTCGCGCTGAAGAGGTGGCGTGAGTGGCAGGCCGTGCAGGACCCTTTCGAGCCGTCGGGGTTGATTCTCCCTATCCCCGTGTTCGGCCAGGTGGAAGGGTCGAGTTTCCCATCCTCTGTCACCTTCACGATGGACCCGTGGCACTGCTTGCACCCGTTGACCGCTGCGGGCATCCCCTCGACGACCTCTCCGAGGAAATTGTCGAGAGAACCGAGAATCTCTCCTCCCTTGGCGTGGTGGGAGTTCTGGAACTGGGTCGACTCCTTCTCGTGGCACCCGGCGCAGTCTTTGGGCGAAACGATGACGGAAATGTACTTCCCGTAGTGCTTGAACGCATCGGGGTCTTCCTTTTTCGCCTGGTGGCAGTCGTAACACCCCACTCCTTCCTTCGCGTGGGTCGAGTTTCTCCACTCTCCAATTGCCGCCACGCCGACTTTCTTCTTCGTGTGGCAGGAGATGCAGGCCTTGCTCCCCGACGGCACGTCCACCTTCTCCGCTCCCGCCAGAGTTGGGGAGAGGAAAACCACTGCGACGAAAAGAACCAGAAAAGACACAAGCCAAGTCCATCGCTTCATGGGGAAAACCTCCTTTTTATGTTTGTTTCACCGCTCCTCCCTATATATTCATCTTGAGCCTTGCCCTTCCTTGACGAAAGTCAATTCTTCCGGGAAACGGTCTCTCTGCGAGGAGAATCCAATAAGAAACGGAAAGGAGTTCCCATGTTCTCCTCCCTGTTGAAAACAGACAGAAATAACATCTCCCTCCTCGTGATTCGCCTCGCCCTGGGAATCGTCATGTTTCCGCACGGTGCACAGAAGGTCCTCGGGTGGTTCGGCGGACACGGCTTCTCCGGCACATACGCCTTCTTCACGGCGAAAATGGGGCTTCCCGGTATCGTGGCTTTCCTCGTCATCGTGTCTGAATTTTTCGGGTCTCTGGGACTCATCGCTGGATTCCTCACGCGCCTTTCCGCCCTCGGCATCGCCTCGGTCATGACGGGAGCCATCGTCACGGTCCACGCGAAGCACGGTTTCTTCATGAACTGGTTCGGCAACAAAGCGGGGGAGGGATTCGAGTTCCACATCCTCGCCCTCGGCATGGCCGTCGCCCTCATCATCGGCGGGGGAGGCTCCCTCTCCGTCGACGGCGCCATCGGGAAGGCGAAACGCCTCTGAATTCAGGCCGGGACCGGGTCCCCCAGCTACAGGAGTTCCCTCACGGAAGCGAGTGCTTCCTCGTAGTCGGGATGGTCCGTCACTTCGGGGACGATTTCCGCGTAGCGAATCACGTCATCCCTGTCCACCACGAAGATGGAGCGGGCGAGGAGGCGGAGCTCTTTGATGAGGACCCCGTAGTTTTTCCCGAAAGACCCCTCCCTGTGGTCGGAGAGAGTGATAACCCTGTCAATCCCCGCGGCTGCGCAGTAGCGCTTCAGGGCAAAGGGAAGGTCCATGCTCACGTTGATGATGACCGCGTCTTCCGACAGGGCGGACGCCTCCTCGTTGAACTTCCTCGCCTGCGCGTCGCAGACGGGGGTATCGAGAGAGGGCGTGACGCTGAACACCTTCACCTTCCCCCGGAAGTCATCCAGGGTGACCTCTTTCAGGTCCGTATCGACGAGGACAAAGCCGGGGGCCTTATCTCCCACCTTCACCTCGTCGCCCACGAGGGTGAGGGGGTTTCCCTTGATTGTTACTCTCCCCTTTCTCTCCATTTCCTCTCCTCCCTTCAGACACCTTCGTCCCCGGGGACGCTTCCAGAGGCTGACCCCCGGGAATTCACTTCTCTATTGAGACGATAACAGCCGCCGCTTTCCGAGACTGACGAAGAGAAAAATTCAAGTCCCTCTTCTCTCCTTCTTTTCATCTTACCATTATCCGAGTCTTCTCCCTTCCAATTTTATTTATTGAAATAAAAAACTCCCCCGCGCTCCCTCCCGCTTTTTGCCAGACCTTTCTCCTGCTTCGGGAATTCACCTTCCAGGGGATTTTTTCTATGTTCGAATAAAC
>RFHC01000048.1 GCA_003696505.1 Deltaproteobacteria bacterium | reverse complement strand
GGGAGCGCACTCCTTGCAGACGAAAACTCGAATCTGAACAAGAAGTTTCTCCGAACAGTGGCCAGGGAAATCGTCTCGCTGGAAGAGGGGGGAATAAAGTGCGTCATCGTATCGTCGGGGGCGCTGGCCGCCGGAAGGGAGGTCATCGGGCTGACCGACCGCCCGAGGAAGCTCTCCCTCAAGCAGGCTGCCTGTGCGGTGGGGCAGCCCCTCCTCATGTACTTTTACGCCAGGGAGTTTTCCCGGTACGGGAAACAGGTTGCGCAGATACTCCTCACTCATTCGGATTTTGAGGAGAGGGAAAGGTTTCTCAATGCCAGAAACACCATCTTCGAACTCCTCGCCCACGGCGTCATCCCCATCATCAACGAAAACGACACGGTCGCCACGGAAGAGATAAAGGTGGGTGACAACGACGCGCTTGCAGTCCGCGTAACTGACCTGGTCGGCGCGGACCTCCTCATCATGCTCTCTGAGTCGGGAGGGCTCTTCGACAGAGACCCGGCACGTTACAAAAACGCGAAAAGGATTCCCCTGGTGGAAAAGGTGGACGAATCGGTCCTGAAACTCGCCGCAAGGCAGAGGGGACGGGCTCTTGGAATCGGGGGGATGAAGTCGAAACTCCTGGCGGCACAGATGGCCTCATTTTACGGGATACCCGTCGTCATCGCAGGGTCGAAGGGGAGGCACTTCCTGAAGAAAATCCTGGAGGGGGAGGACGACGGGACTCTCTTCATCCCCTCCCGGAAGAAGGAAAGGAGCAGGAGATACTGGATTGCCTACGCCCTGACGCCGAAGGGGACCATCGTCGTCGACGAGGGGGCGAGGAAGGCGCTTGAGGAGGACCACCGCTCCCTCCTCCCGAGAGGCATCGTCGCCGTGAAGGGGACCTTCGGGAAGGGAGCACCGGTCCTCATCGAGGACGAGAAGGGCACCGTCTTTGCCAAGGGAATATCGTCGATTGACAGCGAGACAATCGAGAAGATAAAAAGGAAAAAATCGAGCGAAATCAAAAAAATATACGGCAGCGCCCTCCCCGAGGAGGTCGTGCACGCCGACAACCTGAGCATACTTCCGAAAGTGCCCGGAGGTGAGGAGACATGACGACGGAAAAAACCGTGACGATGCTCGACCTCGCGAAGAGGGCGAAGGAAGCCTCAACCCTCCTCGCGAAAGCCACAACCGACGTCAAAGACAGGGCTCTTCTGAGAATGGCAGACCTCCTCGAGGAGAAAAGCGGGTACATCAAGGAGGAAAACGGAAAAGACCTGGAGAGAGGGAAAGAGAAGGGATTGAGCAAGGCAATGCTCGACAGACTCCTCCTGACGGACGCCCGCATCTCCCAGATGGCAGACGGACTCAGGGAGGTGGCCAAACTCCCCGACCCGGTGGGGGAAGTCGTGAAGATGTGGCGCCGGCCCAACGGGCTCCTCGTCGGGAGAATGAGAATCCCCCTGGGCGTCATCGGAATCATTTACGAGTCGCGACCCAACGTGACGGCAGACGCGGCGGGACTCTGCGTCAAGTCGGGAAACGCCGTCATCCTTCGAGGGGGGTCTGAAGCGATACATTCAAACGTGGCCATTTCCACAATTCTCCGGGAGGGATTGCGAGAGGCGGGACTTCCGGAAGACGCCATCGTCCTGGTGAGCGACACGAGGAGAGAGCTCATCGACGAAATGCTCTCCCTGGAAGAATACATCGACCTCATCATCCCGAGAGGGGGAGAAGCCCTCATCAGGCGCGTTGCGGAAAACTCGAGAATCCCCGTCATCAAGCACTACAAAGGGGTGTGCCACGTCTACGTGGACCGGGACGCAAATCTGGACCAGGCCGTGGCAATAGCCGTCAACTCGAAGACGCAGAGGCCGGGGGTCTGCAACGCCATGGAAACTCTCCTGGTGCACAGGGACGTGGCCGAAGCCTTCCTGCCCCGCGTTGGAGAAGAGTTGAAAAGCGCCGGCGTCGAAATCCGGGGCTGTGCCGAAACGAGGAAGCACCTCCCCTGGGCGAAGGAAGCAACCGAGGAAGACTGGTACGAGGAGTACCTGGACCTCATCCTGGCGGTGAGGGTCGTGTCTGATATGGATGATGCGATAAACCACATCCGGACTTACGGGTCGCTCCACACGGAAGCCATCGTGACGGATAACTACGAGAGGGCGATGAGATTTATCGCCGAAGTGGACTCCTCCCTGGTCCTGGTAAACGCATCCACCCGCTTCAACGACGGATATCAGCTCGGCCTGGGGGCGGAAATCGGCATCTCCACCACGAAAATACACGCCTTCGGCCCGATGGGACTCGAGGAATTGACGACGACGAAGTTCATTGCCTTCGGCAACGGGCAGTTAAGGTCGAGTTAGCATGTACCGGGTCGTCATTTTCGGCGGCACCTTCGACCCCATCCACATCGGACACCTGCGGGGCATCATCGAGACGGGGGAAATTCTCAGGCCAGAGAAAATTCTCGTCGTCCCGGCGGGGCACCCCCCTCACAAAGAGACGAAATACCACACCCCGCCGGAAGACAGACTCGAGATGACCCGCCTTGCGGTAAGAGGAATCGAAGGAGTGGAAGTTTTCGACTATGAGGTGAAGAAATCCTCCCCCTCATACACCATCGAGACGATAGAAGAGGTTGAAAAGAGATACGGGACAAACGACCACGCCGTCGTCGTCGGGTCGGATTCGCTGGAGACTTTCACCACCTGGCACAGGTACGTTGAGATTCTGGAAAAGACGGACCTCGTGGTAATTCCCCGACCGGGGCACCTGGACGGCCTCACTCTGGAAGAGGTGGAAAGGTCCATAGCCCCCGTCTCGATTACCGGAATCGTCAGGGACTTCCCCTCACCAGGGTGCGTTACCATGGAAACGGGAAAGGGGCGTCGCATCGTCTCCCTCCCCATCAGGGAAATCAACGTGTCTGCCACGGAAATCAGGGAAAAGGTGGCCGCCGGGAAATCGGTCAAATTTCTCATTCCCCGGGAAGTGGAAAATTATATAATCGAAAAAAAACTCTACAGGAGGTGTGAAAAATAGAGACGAAGGACCTTCTCAAGCACATCTGCACCTATGCCCTCGAGAAAAAAGCAGAAAACGTCAAACTCCTGGACATAAGAGAAATCACAAACATTTCCGATTATTTCTTCGTCTGCTCGGGGACTTCTGACCGGCACGTCATCACGATTGCAGACTACATCCTCGAAAAACTGGGGGAATTGAAAATCAAACCCCACGCCGTCGAAGGCCTCTCCGAGGGGCGGTGGGTAATCCTTGACTTTATCGATGTAATGGTGCACATTTTTCAACAACCTGTGAGGGACTTTTACGAGTTTGACGACCTCTGGTCCCTCGGAATAGAAGTGACGGTGTCCGGCAAGTAAAAAGCCGGGCGCCAGGGAGGAAAAATGGGACTGAGACTTCTTCTCCTTCTCATCATCATCGTGGCCATCGGATTCACGCACATCTCGATACTCAACCCTGAGTCAGTGACCTTCACCATCGCCCCGTCAACCTCTTTCAAGGTGAACCTGGCAGAACTGGTCCTCATCTCTTTCGCCGCAGGTGCCCTCATCGTCCTCATCGGGACCATCGTGAGGGACTCGGTAGAATCGGCAAAGCGGTGGAAGGAAAAGAGGAAACTCGCCCGGCGGGAAGCAGCGCGGGAAAAGATCGAAAAGAGCAGGTCCAGCTTCTTCCAGGAGAAGTACAAGTCAGCCCTGGAGCAGGTAAACAGCGCGCTGAAAATCATCCCCGAAAGCAGGGAAGCCCTCCTCCTGAAGGTTAGGATTCTCGAGGCCATGGGGAACATCCCGGAAAAAATTTCCACTCTCAGGGAGTACGTGAGGGCGCATCCGAAACTCATCGAAGGGTACGTTGAACTTGCCCGGTCCTATGAGGAGACAGGCGACCTCTCCTCTGCCATAGAAACGCTCAAACCCCTCTCCGCCTCGGGCGAGCACTCCCGGGTTATGAAATACCTCCGCGACCTCTACATCAAAACGGGCTCCTTCCAGGAAGCCTACGACATACAAAAGTCTCTCGTGAAGAAGAAGGTCCCCCTCTCGGAGGAAGACCTGAAGGTGTGGAGAGGCCTCCGCTTCGAAAGGGCTCGCTTCCTCTTCGAAAAAGGGAACTTCGGGGAAGCGGAGTCGCTCCTGAAGAAAATCATCGAGGAGAAAGAAGATTTCACCCCGCCCTACGTCCTCCTCCACGAAATTTACAGGAAACAGGACAAATACGAGGATAGCCTCGAAATCCTCTCCACAGGATACCGGAAGACGAAAAACCCGGTCACCCTCATTAAACTGGAGGACCTTGTCATCGATAACGAGAATCCCTCTGACCTTCTGAACCTCTACGACGAATTTCTCCGGGAAAACCCCTCCGACTTCTCTCTCCTCATTTTCTACGGGAAGTTCCTCCTCAGGCTCGAGATGGTGGACGAAGCCCTGGAACAGTTTTTGAAAGCCGAATCACTCGACACGGACAACTCCTCCGTCCACATCTTTCTCGCCGAGGCCTACAAGAGGAGGAACAGACTCACCGATGCCCTCAACGAATACGAAAAGGCCTTCGCCTACAAGAAAAGATACCTCGTCCCGTTCGTCTGCCCCCACTGCGGCGACAGGGTCATCCGGTGGAGTCCCCTCTGCGAGAAATGCGGGCACTGGGATACCTACAGAATCGACTTCGGCGATACCCGTCACCTGCGCCGCCTCCACGAGGAGGCAGTGCGGAAGGTTTCCCTGTCTCATCAATCGTGACGTCTACAGCGCCTGTCCTCTCTGCGGGGAGAGATTTTCCCCCGGTAGAGGAGGTGAGATTGTTATCTGTCCATCCTGCAGGGAGAAACCTCCTCCCTTTTCCGGGTACTTCTCCCTCTCCTCCTACTCTCCCCGCGTAAAGCGCCTCATACACGAGTTCAAATACGGGAGAAATACAGGTATCGGCCGGTGCCTGGGGAGGCAGATGGGACTCCTCATCATGGAAAAACTCCCGAAACTGGAGAAAGAAAAATCTCTCATCGTCCCCGTCCCCCTCACGCTGGGAAAAGAGTTTCGGAGGGGGTTCAACCAGTCTCTCATCCTGGCAGAAGAAGCGGGGAAAGTGACGGGAATTCCCCTCTCCTCCACCCTCCTTGAGAGGAAACTCTCCTTTTCTCCCAGCGCGCTCCTGCCGAAAACGGAAAGAGAAGTGGCGGTGAAGGGCGTTTTCCGGTGCAGGACGTTGCGAACTCCCCCGCCTGACCATATAATTCTACTCGACGACGTGGCAACGACTCTCGCCACGCTCACGGAATGTGCCCGGGAAATCAGGAGAAGGCTGGGCAAACAACCTTCTCTCTGGTGCGTCACCGTCGCAAGGAGTTGACCATGGAAAGAGATAAATTCACCGTCTCTCTCATCCAGATGAAAATCGTCCCCGGCGACGTGGAGGGAAACCTGAAGCGCGCCGAGGACCTCATCAATGAAGCCTCGAGAAGCTCTCCCTCCGTCATTTTCCTCCCGGAGGTCTTCGCCACGGGATTTCACTATCGGGACCTCGCCGGAATGGCGAAACAGGCACCGGCAATTCTCACATGGGCGCGGAAGCAGGCGAAGGAAAGGGGGACAGCACTCGTCTTCTCCATTCCCGTGCTCGAGAACGGAAAGATATACAACGCCGCTTTCATCGTCGGAAAAGAGGGGAGAACCAGAGGAAGTTACCGAAAGGTCCACCTCTTCGGCCTCTTTCGGGAAGACCGTTACTTTGCCCGGGGAGGCGAAACCCTCATCTCGGGAGTTGACGGGTTCAGGATTTCCCCTCTCATCTGCTACGACCTCAGGTTCCCCGAAATTGCCAGGAAGGTGACTCTCCAGGGCGCCTCCCTCATCGCATACATTTCCCAGTGGCCAAGGGAACGTATCAACCACTGGAAAACCCTCCTCCCCGCCCGGGCGCTGGAGAATCAGCTCTTCGTCGTAGGGGTAAACGGTTGGGGGAAGTCCGGGCCCATCAACCTCGGAGGAAACTCCATGGTCGCCTCACCGACGGGGGAAATCCTCGCGAAGGGAGGACAAGGAGAAGGGGTGGTCACTGCCAGCCTTGATATGAGAGACCTGAAAAGGTTCAGGGAGAAGATGCCGTGTCTGAAAGACCGGATACCAGAAGCCTACTGAGTCCAGAGGGAAAAATACTCTCTCTCCAGGAAGCGAAGAGACGGAGAGAGTCCCTCAGGGAAAAGGGAAAGAAGGTGGTCTTCACGAACGGGTGTTTCGACGTCCTCCACGCAGGGCACGCGCACTACCTTCTGGAAGCGAGGAGGATGGGGGATTTCCTCATCGTCGGCCTGAACAGCGACTCCTCCGTGAAGAAAATAAAAGGGCCTCTCCGTCCCATCGTCCCCG
>RFHC01000047.1 GCA_003696505.1 Deltaproteobacteria bacterium | reverse complement strand
GAAACTTACTCCGTCATGCACCCCTCGGGGAGAAAGTCGGATTACCTTTACCGGCTCACCTGCATGGACAGGGCCATGGAGGCGGGGTTCGACGACGTGGGAATCGGCGCGCTCCTCGGTCTCTACAACTGGAAGTTCGACGTCCTCGCCACAATCCTTCACGGCCACTACCTGAAAGACAAATACGGCACCTATCCCCACACCATTTCCGTCCCCCGCCTCAAACCCGCAAAAGGCGCCGTCGTGACGGAAGCGCCTCATCCCGTATCCGACAGGGATTTCCTGAAAATCGTCGCGCTTTACAGACTCACCTGCCCCACATCGGGAGTGGTCATTTCGACGAGAGAACCGGCGCCCTTAAGAGAAGAAAGTCTTTTCTGGGGCGCTTCGCAGATAAGCGCCGGGTCGAGCACGACTCCAGGAGGTTACGGGGAAGCGAGGGAGAGAGAAGAGGAGGGGCAGTTCTTCGTGGACGACAAGAGGCCGCTCAAGGAAGTGGTGAAGAGAGTGGAGGAGGTGGGGCTCATCCCCTCTCTCTGCACGAGCTGTTACCGTTCGGGAAGGACGGGCGCCTCCTTCACATCCCTGGCAGCGTCGGGGAAAATGGGGAAGTTCTGCGCCGTCAACGCGCTCCTTACGCTGGCTGAATACGCGCTAGACGTCCTTGAGGGTGAGGAAAGGGAGAAGGCCCTGGCTCTCGTCAGGAGGGAGAGCGAAAACCTCCCACCCGACCTCAAACGACCCTTCTCGGAGAAACTCGAGAGAGTCGAAAAGGGGGAAAGGGATGTGCGCTTCTGAGGTGACGCGGCTCGTCGTAAACGGGCAGGAGATGTCATTTGACGGAAAGCCCTCCATCCGGGAGATACTCGATAAGCTCGACGTCAAAACTTCCCGGGTTGCCGTTGAGCTGAACAAAAAAATCGTCAGAAAGGACGAATACGGAAAAACCTATCCCTCTGACGGCGATCGAATCGAAATCGTCACCTTCGTCGGCGGAGGGTGAGAGAGGAGGAAAGGGATGCCGGACAAACTGAAAATCGGGAACAGGGAGTTCACCTCTCGCCTCATCGTCGGGACGGGGAAGTACCCCGACTACGAGACGATGGTCAGAGCACTCGAGGCATCGGGGACGGAAATCGTCACCGTAGCGGTCCGGAGGGTGAACCTGACGGACAGGAGCAGGGAATCTCTCCTCGACTACATCGACACGGAGAAGTACCTCATCCTTCCCAACACCGCCGGCTGTTACACGGCAGAAGACGCTATCAGAACGGCCTTCCTCGCCCGGGAGGCGGGGATGTGCGAGATGGTGAAGCTGGAGGTCATCGGAGACGAAAAAACACTCTTCCCGGACACGGAGCAGCTCATTAAGGCCGCCGAGTACCTCGTCAAGGAGGGATTCACCGTCCTCCCCTACACCAACGACGACCCGGTGGTGGCGAAGAAACTGGAGGACGTGGGATGCGCGGCCGTCATGCCCCTGGCAGCCCCTATCGGGTCGGGCCTGGGCATCCGCAACCCATACAACCTGAAAATCATTCTCGAGCAGTCAAATGTTCCGGTCATCGTGGACGCAGGTGTGGGGACTGCCTCAGACGCCGCAATTGCGATGGAGCTGGGGTGCGACGGCGTCCTCATGAACACGGGAATTGCCGGAGCAAAAGACCCCGTCCTCATGGCAGAGGCGATGAAACAGGCCGTCGAGGCAGGGAGAAAAGCCTTCCTCGCGGGGAGGATACCGAAAAAACTTTACGCAACGGCGTCGAGTCCCCTCGACGGAACTTTCTTCTGAGAGCAATGAGAGGTATCGACTTCACCCTTTACCTGGTGACGGACAGGACCCTCGTAGCGGAAGGGGAATTCCTGAATGTGCTCAGGAAGGCGCTGGAGGGAGGGGTGAAGGCCGTTCAACTGAGGGAAAAGGACCTCCCGGGGAGGGAAATCCTTTTCCTTGCCCGGGAGGTGAGAAAACTCACCTCCTCCTTTGGTGCTAAACTATTTATAAACGACAGGGTCGACGTCGCCCTCGCGGTCGGGGCAGAGGGAGTCCACCTCAGAGAGGATTCGATGCCCGTTTCCGCAGTGAGACGCTCTTTCCCGGAACTCCTCGTGGGCCGTTCGACTCATTCCCTGGAGGGGGCATTGGAAGCGGAAAGAGAAGGAGCAGACTTCATCACCTTCGGACCCGTCTTCGAGACTCCTTCCAAGAGAAAGTTCGGCCCTCCCCAGGGGGTGGAGAAACTCGCAGCTGTCGCGGAGAGCGTCTCCATTCCCGTCTTCGCCATCGGGGGCGTGAAGCCAGAACGCGTGGTTGAGGTCAGGAAAGCGGGAGCAAAAGGTATCGCTCTCATCTCGGGAATAATCGCCGCACCAGACCCGAAGGAGGCGGCGGAAAAATATCTTTTATTGATGAAAGGAAGGTAAGAGATGACGCTTCTCGAAAAGGCCCGCAAGGGCGAAGTGACGGAAGAAATCCGGAAGGGAGCCATGAGCGAGGGAATCTCTCCGGAAAAACTCCTTTCCCTCGTGGCCTCCGGACGCGCCGTCATCCCGAAAAACGTGCTGAGGAAAAACGTGAGAATCGTCCCTATTGGAGAGGGACTGCGCGTTAAGGTGAACGCCAATATCGGAACTTCCCGTGACAGGGTCGACATAGAGGAAGAACTCCGGAAACTCGAAGTGGCGGTGAAAGCCGGCGCAGACGCCGTCATGGACCTCTCCACGGGAGGCCCCATCGACGAGATTCGAAAACTCATCATCGAGAGGTCTCCCGTCCCCGTGGGGACCGTGCCGATTTACCAGGCAGCGTGCAGGGCGGTGGAGCGGAACAAATCCTTCGTGGAGCTCACCGTCGACGAAATCCTCGAAGGAATAGAGAAACACGCCCGCGACGGGGTCGATTTCATGACCGTCCACTGCGGGGTGACGAGGGAGGCACTGGAAAAACTCAGGCTGGGGGGGCGCCTCCTCGACATCGTCTCCCGCGGGGGGGCCCTCATGGCGGAGTGGATGGAGTACAACGGGAAGGAAAATCCGCTCTACGAACATTACGACAGGCTCCTCGACATCGCCCGGGAATACGACGTTACCTTAAGCCTGGGAGACGGTCTCCGCCCCGGATGCATCTCCGACGCCACAGACCTCCCTCAGATTCACGAGCTCGTCACCCTGGGAGAACTCACTCTCAGGGCGTGGGAAAAAGGAGTTCAGGTCATGATAGAGGGACCGGGACACGTGCCACTCCATCAGATAGAGACAAACATGAAGATTCAGAAGAGCCTCTGCCACGGAGCTCCTTTCTACGTCCTGGGGCCTCTTCCGACGGACGTGGCCCCCGGCTACGACCACATCACCTCAGCCATCGGAGGAGCCCTGGCAGCCATGTGGGGCGCCGACTTTCTCTGCTACGTCACCCCCTCTGAGCACCTCCGCCTTCCCACGGTGGAGGACGTAAAAGAGGGGGTAATCGCGTCGAGGATAGCCGCCCACGCCGCTGACATCGCCCGGGGAGTCCCCGGCGCCAGGGAGTGGGACGACAGGATGGCGAAGGCGCGAAAGGAGTTTGACTGGGAAGAGCAAATCAGGCTCTCCATCGACCCTGAAAAGGCGAGAGAGTTGAGAGGGTCATCTCCCCCCTCTGACGAAAAAGTGTGCACCATGTGCGCCGACCTCTGCGCCATAAAGACAAGTCAGAAGGCGCTCTCGAGGGAAGGGAAAAAGTAAGGTGAACGGCGGAGCGGATTTAACTCCCCTCCTCTCGTTCCTCCTCCAGCGCGGGCTCACGATAAGCCGGCGGGAACCATTTGAAAAAACCCTCTTTTCCCGCATCAGCGGAAAGGAAGGGAAGGTCCGCTTCCTCGCCCTCTTCTCCTCCTACACCTTCAGGATATTTCTCCGCGACGTCATCTCCATGAGGAGGGGCATCAGGCCGGAGCGGTTTGGGCTCTTCATCGAGAAGGAAGTTGTGGAAAGATACCTGGACGAAGCGGTGGCCCTCGGCTTACTGGAGAAAAAAGGGGACGAAACGTTCGATTTTCCCCACGACGAAATCACCGACATCGGCGATACCTTCGAATTTCACCTCTGCCAGACCCTGAGAAAAATGGGTTACCCCGCAACCTGGGGGGTGAAGTTTGACGCCGTTTCGAGCGGGGGAGACTTCGACCTGGTGGGTCTCGCCGGGACCTCCCTCTTTTACATCGAGGCGAAGACCTCCCCTCCCAAGCACATCGAGAAAAACGAGATTGTCAGTTTCCTCGAAAGGACAAAAGCCCTCAAGCCGGACCTGGCCATATTCCTCAACGACACTCACCTGAGAATGAAGGATAAACTCGTCCCCCTCATGGAGGAGTCGCTCGAGGAGGCATCCGGGGAACCACACCGGATGGAAAGAGTGGAGCGGGAAATTTTCACCCTCAGAGGGAGACTCTTTGTCACGAACACGAAGAGGGATGCCGGAGTGAACCTCCGGGTCTGCTTCAACAGGTTTTTCGAGGAGAGGTGGAAGGAGAGTATGCCCTTCCTCAAATGACGCTCTTCCCCGCCCTCTCGAGCTTCTTCCTCACATCGTCGGGGATGAGGGTCATCACCTCCTGCCCGGCCCTGAGGAAATAGCGGCCCGCCGGTGAACGGGTTACGATTCTCTCCCCTCCCGGGTAAAAAAGGAAGAGAAGGTAGACGATGACGAGGCAGAGAATCGCGCCCTTGACGGCCCCGAGGAAAAGTCCGAGAAATCGATTGAAAAGGGAAAGCTTCACCGCCCTGAGGATGAACTCGATAATCATGCCTGCCACCCGGACAAGGAGGAAAACGGCGACGTATGTAACGGCGAAGGCAGCAAGGTGACCGTATTCGAACGTAAAGTTGAGGAAAACCATGACCTCGCGGTAGTAAGTCCGGGCGACGACGAACCCGGCGATAATCGCCAAGAGAGAAGCAAGCTGGCTCACCAGACCCCGCCAGAAACCGACGATTCCAAATATCGCAAGTATCGCTATGACCACGTAGTCGAGAGCCGTCACTTCGCCACTCCCCTCCTCAGAGGCCGAACCTCTTCCTCACCGTGTCTCCATCAACCCCCCTGACGAAAACCCTCTTCCGCCTTCCCGTTTCTCCTTTCAGTATCTCAACGTCGTTTTTCGCGACGCCGAGGAGGGACGCAAGGTACTCCCTGAGCTCGGCGTTTGCTTTCCCCTCCACAGGGGGGGACGTGAGCCTCACCTTCACCGCGTCGCCGTGAACCCCGTCGATACGCCTCCTCGCGCTCCTTGGCTGAACGTGAAGGAGAATCTGGACCCCCTCTTTCGTCTCCCGAATCAATAAAACCTCCTCACGCAAGTTTCAACGCAAGGGTGTAGAGAGTCCTCACCAGGAACGACTTGAGAAAGACGATGAGGAGAATCACGAGGAGCGGGGAGAAGTCTATCCCCCCGTATATGAGGGGAAGACGCCTCCGAAACCAGTAGAAAACAGGGTCGGTAACGCTGTAGAGTGCCCTCACGATAGGATTGTACGGGTCCGGGTTGACCCAGGAGAGCACCGCACGAATGATGACGATCCACATATAGAGAGTGAGGCCTATATCGAGGACCTTCGCAAGAGCCTGGAGAAAGTAGGAGAGCACGAACATATCTCCTCCCTGAACCTCAGAGTTCTCTGCACTTCTCGAAAGCAGCCCTGACCGCCTCGATGAGGGAACTCCGGAATCCCCTCTCCTCGAGGACAGCAACCCCTTCAGCCGTCGTCCCGCCCGGAGACATGACCATCTCCTTCGCCACGGCAGGGTGAATCTTTTTCTCACGAATAAGGGCCGCCGTCCCCTCTACGAGAGCTGGAGCAAATTCGTTTGCAACGCTTCTGGGAAGCCCGCACAGGACAGCACCGTCAGCGAGCGCCTCGATGAGGAGCGACACGTAGGCAGGGCCTGAACCGGTAAAAGCCGTGACGGCGTCGAGGAGGTCTTCCTTTTCGAAATAATCAGCCTTCCCGACGGCGTTGAAGAGGGTCAGGACGAACTTCCGCTCGTCCTCGGTCACGTCAGGGGAAGCATACAGGCCCGTCACGCCCTTCCCCACGAGACAGGGGGTGTTCGGCATTGCCCGAACGACCCGGACGCCTCCCACTGCATCCCTCACCTCCTCCGCTCTCTTCCCGGCGAGAATGGAAACGAGGAGCTTCCCCTCTGCCTGCCCCGACAACTCCTGCCCCACCTCGTGGAGATTCTGGGGTTTCACCGCGAGAAGAATCGAATCGCTCGACCGGGCCACCTCGGGCGCGCTCCCGGCCCCGCTCACGCCGAACTCGGAGACCGTTTTCGCCATAGCCTCCCTCACCCGGTCGTAACAGATTATTTCACCCGGCTTCAATATCCCCTCTTTCAGCACTCCTCCGATAATGGCGCGCCCCATATTTCCCGTTCCGATTATCCCGAGCCTGTACATCTCTCCTCCTTCACGCGTAATGTCTTCTCCCGAATATGGCCGTCCCTACCCGGATAATCGTTGCTCCCTCCTCGATGGCCACTTCGAAATCGTGGGACATCCCCATGGAAAGTTCTTTGAGTTCAATTCCCGGTATGCCGAGTCCGTTGACCTTCTCTTTCAGTTCGCGGAGCGACGCGAAATACTTTCTCGCCTCCTCCGGGTCCTCCTCGTAGGGGGGTATCGTCATCAGGCCCTTCACCTCGATACCGGGAAGGAGGGCTATCTCCTCCAGGAGGGGGACAAGGTCATTCCTCAGGACCCCCCATTTCGAAGATTCCTCCGCCACGTTCACCTGGACGAGGACGGGAACCTTCTTTCCCACGGAGAGAGCCCGGGTTGATATTTCCTGAGCTATCTTTACCGAGTCCACCGTCTCTATGTAATCGAAGAGGGTTACCGCTTTCTTCGCCTTGTTCTTCTGAAGGTGACCCACCAGGTGCCACTTGAGGGGCTGTCCCACGGAAAGTATCTTTTTCTCCGCCTCCTGGACGTAGTTTTCTCCAAAAGTGGATATCCCCGCTTCCGCTGCCTCGAGAATCTTTTCCACCCCGTGGGTCTTCGAAACGGCAACGACGGTCACCTCGGAGGGGTCTCTCCCCGAGCGCCGGGCAGCCTCTCTCACCCGCTCAAGGACACTCCTGACGTTGTCAAATATCTCCCCCATACTTCTCCCCCTTAAGGGCATATTCTGACTCCCTCAGGCGGTAGAGAACACCTCTCTCACCACCCGGGACAATGAAGCCCTCTTCCCGGAGCATCTTCGTCAACGTCGCGAGAGGAAGACCGACGACGTTTGTGTAAGACCCTTCGATTCTCTCAACGAATACTCCCCCCTTTTCCTGAATCCCGTACGCCCCTGCCTTATCGAGAGGCTCTCCCGTGCTGACATAGGCTCGAATCTCATCTTCAGTGAGGGGAGAAAACCAGACTCTCGTCACCTCCACTGCTCTTCTTTCGAGACCGAGGGCGCGGTGGACGAGGGCGAGACCGGTGTAGACGAGATGACTCCTTCCGGAGAGTCTCCTCAGCATCGAAGCCGCTTTCTCCGGAGTTTCCGGTTTCCCGAGAATTTCACCGTCCAGGACGACGACGGTGTCAGCACCAAGGACAAATCTATCCGGGAAAAGTTCGGAAACCCGGCTGGCCTTTCCCAACGCTGAATGGACGACGAAAGATTCGGGGTCTTCCCATTCCCGACCCGGTGGGTCGTCTCCCGGCGGGACAGTCCGGAATGGGATTCCCGTCAATTCGAGCAGCCGTTCTCTCCTCGGAGAACTCGATGCGAGGACGATATAGTTCTGCTCTTCCATCTCCACAATAATAATACTAAATTCGCCCCTCTCCTCAAGGCGGAAAAGAGCATTCGCTCAGAGGAGACTCCGGATGAGTCCACCGTCCACCTGGAGGGTCACACCGTTCACGTAAGCGGCCTTTTCGGAAGCGAGAAAGGCCACGACGTACCCTATCTCCTCGGGCTTCCCGAATCTTCCCGCGGGGACCTCCGAGAGCGCCATCTCAAAGGCTTCCTCCCTCGAAAGACCGGATGCGGCAGCTCTCTTCTCGAGAACGGACTCGAGCCTCTTCGTCAGGATATATCCCGGGCAAATCGTGTTCACGGTGATTCCCTTCTCCCCCACTTCCCGGGAGAGAGTCTTCATCATTCCCACGAGTCCCGCTCTCACCCCGTTAGAGAGAATGAGATTTTCGATGGGCTGCTTGACGGCGAAGGATGTGATGTTGATGATTCTCCCAAACCCCTCCTTCATCATGTAGGGGAGAGCCTTCTCCGTGCACCGAAATGCGGAGAGGAAGTTGAGCTCGAAGGCTTCTTTCCACATCTCCACATTCGTGTCGAGGAATGTCCCTGCCGGCGGACCCCCCGCGTTATTCACGAGGATATGGAGAGTGCCGAAGCGCCTGTCCACCTCTCGAAAGAGCGCATCCACGTCGACGGACCGGGTCAAGTCGCAGGGGACGGCCACCACCTCTCCGCGACCGCTCTCCGCCACCTCTTCCCGCGCCTTTGAGAGTGCTTCCCCGTCCCTGGCACACATGACGACGCTTGCCCCTTCCTCCGCCAGGACTTTCGCCACAGCCTTCCCTATCCCCTTTGAAGACGCGCAAACAAGAGCCACCTTTCCGGAAAGTCCCAGGTCCATGTCGTCCCTCCTCGAGTTTTTCTCCTCTCTGGTATTCTATATTAAGGAAAAAGGGAGGAGGAAAGCAGATGAAACCGTTGCTCAAGAAAATCTTTGATGAACTGGAAGAAACGCGGGGAAAAACCTTCCG
>RFHC01000258.1 GCA_003696505.1 Deltaproteobacteria bacterium | reverse complement strand
TCATCCTCCCCCTCTTTCTCGCATCGCTGAGAAGCAGGACGGTTATCATCTATTCCCCCGTTTACACCGTTGACCTGGTCTCTCCCGAAAAGGTGTCGAGGCCGAGAGGGAGGGGAGGCACGGGAGCGGGTGGACTACCCATCCGGAAGAGGAGGAAGGGGAAGGAGGGGAGAGAGAAGAGTCTTGCCAGACTGAAGGCAGAGAGGGAGAGGCTGGAGAAAGAGGCTTCTCTCCTCCTGACGAAGAAACTCTCCCTCCTCAAGCAGAAAAAGTCTCTCGAGGAGAAGGTGTCGCGCCTCCAGGAGGGGAGGAGGGCAAGGGAGGAGGCGGAAAGAGCTCTCTCTGAACTGCAGAGGAAAATCAGGTCTCTCGAGAGGGAAATAGAAGCGAAGAGACGGGCAGGGACTCCTCGGCCGTCCGAAAGCGGGGGAGGGAAAATCGAGCGGAGCCCCTCAACTCCCGCAGGGGGGATAACGAGGGAGACAGCGTCCATCGCGCCGCAGATAAAAGCATATCTGAACAGGCTCGACGAGGCGGTCAGGAGCGCCTGGGTCGTTCCGCGGGCGCTCGTCGACAACAGGGAGGACCTGATGGTCCAGGTCCGGATCACCATCGAGACGGACGGCTCCGTCTCATCCATCGTCGTCGAGAGGCCCTCCGGGAATTCCCTCTTCGACGACTCCGTCATCAGGGCAATCCAGAAGGCGTCACCCCTTCCCGTCCCGCCTGAAGAGCTGCGGGAAGGGAGAGATTATTACGAGGTCGGTTTCAGGTTTCACTACTTTCCTCCCGGGGAGAAGAGATGAGAAAAGTCGCTGTGTTTTTAATGATGCTCTCTGTGTGCCTGCTCGGTTCTGTTCCTTCGGGCGCCATCGTCTATATCGACATCAACTCGCCCGGGGGAGTGAAAATTCCGGTGGCCGTGCCCTATCTCCTGCCGGAGGGTGAGGGGGCGGAGAAATACGCCCGGGGGATATCCGAGGTTCTGGGGGAGGACCTGACGAGTTCCTCCATCTTCACCCTCATCGACAGAGACGCTTACCTCCAGGAAGTGACGCCGCAGATATTCGAGCCGGGAGGTATCTCCTTTTCCGACTGGAAGATGATCGGCGCCGATTCCCTCGTTCTGGGAAAGGTTTCTCTGAAGGGGAACCGGGTGGTCGCTGAGTTGAGGCTCTACGACGTGGCGGTGGGAAAACTCCTGGTGGGGAAAATTTACCGCGGTCCCGCCCGGCGCTTCGACATGATCGCCCACAAATTCGCCAACGAGATTCTCTACCAGTACACGGGGGTGAAGGGAGTCTTTGACACGGAAATCGCCTTTTCCGCCCGGAAGGGGAAGGGGAAGGAGATTTTTATCACGGACCTGACGGGGAGGCGGATAAAGCAGGTCACGTCAAACGGCTCGATCAACATGTTCCCCCGGTGGTCTCCGGACGGGTACAAGCTGGCCTACCTCTCCTACCGGAGGGGAAAACCGGCCATCTACATCAGGGACTTCCTCACCGGTCGGGACAGGCTCCTTTTCCGGACGGGGGGGTTCAAATCGCCGGGTTGCTTCTCCCCGGACGGCTCGTCCCTCTTTCTCACCCTGACCAGGAATGGGAATGTGGACATCTACCGATACATATTCGGCGAGGAGAAACTGGTCCGTGTCGTGTCGGGATACGGCATCGAGGTTTCCCCTTCCGTTTCTCCCGACGGGAAGAAACTCGCCTTCGTCTCCGACAGGACCGGCTATCCTCAGATTTACGTGACGTCTCTGGAGGGAGGCCGCCCCGTGAGGGTTTCCTTCGCCGGTTATTACAGCACGTCGCCCTCCTGGTCGCCCCGGGGAGACTGGATTGCTTTCACCTCCATGTCTGAAGGGAAGTTTTCCATCTACGTCGTCCGTCCCGACGGGTCGGACCAGAGACTCCTCGTGACGGGAGACGGGTCCTGCGAAGACCCCTCTTTCTCGCCCGACGGGAGGTACGTAGTTTACATTTACCGGAAAAAAGGATATTCTGAATTGCGAATTACGAGCATAACGGGGTTTGGGGACAGGCTTTTGCTGAGAGGTTTCAAGGAGATAGGGTCTCCTTCCTGGTCACCGAGGAGGTGACGGGATGCCCCGAAGGCGGGTTGAGAAAAAGATGGTGAGAGGAGGTGTCTCGATGAGGAGGGCTCTTCGTATTCTCGTTATGGCAACGCTTCTTGCATTCGTCATGGCGATGTCCGTTTCCTGCGCGAAGCGGGCGACGACGAAAGGCGAGGGAGAGATGGCGACGAAACCGGAAGTGGTCTCTTCCCGGCCGGAGATAAAGGGCGAAAAGGTTGAGGAAATCAAAGAAGAGGTGATAAAGCCCGAAGAGGGACAGGTGACCGAGACGGAGATGGCGAAGGCGGAAGAAGCGGGACGGGAGATGATGGCGAAGGAAGAGATTACCTTCGAGGACATCCACTTCGACTTCGATAAGTACTTCATCCGTGACGATGCGAAACCGATACTCGAGAAGCTGGGGAAGTACCTCCTCGAAAATCCTTCCGTGAAGGTTCTCATCGAGGGACACTGTGACGAGAGGGGGACGAACGAATACAACATGGCGCTGGGCGAGAAGCGTGCCCAGGCGGCGAAAAACTACCTCGTCGGACTCGGCGTCTCCCCTGACAGGATAGATACCATCAGTTACGGCGAGGAGAGGCCCCTCGACCCGAGGCACAACGAGGAGGCATGGGCGAAGAACCGGAGAGCCCACTTCAACATCCTGAGGTAAACGAGCAACTTCATGAAGAAACATCTCTGGAGAGGACTCCTCCTCACATCGCTCTTCTTTCTCTTCTCCTCGGGGTGTGCCTATGTGGCGCCGGAGGTCATCTACCGGATGCAGGACGACCTGAGGGAGGTGAAGAAGGAGGTTGCCGACCTCAGGGCGGAAAGGGAACGGGAAAAGAAAATCTACGAGGAGGCCGTTTCCGGCGCTCAGGGAGGAATAAGCGCCTCTGAACTGGAAATCCGGAAGAAAATTGCATCCCTCCAGGCAGACCTGGATGCTCTCCGCGGCGAAATCGCGACCTTCCAGGGGTTCATCGACGAGACGAAGTATCAGATGAAGCAGGACCAGCTGAGGGTGGGGGAACGCCTCTCAGACCTGGACCGGAGGCTCGTTGCCCTTGAGGCGGAGGTAAAGGCGCTGAGGGAGCAGACTTCACTTAAGGCTCCGGCTGGAGTGAAGATGGAGAAACCGCAGCCTTCAGCAGGAGAAGGCCCTTCCGTGACGTCATCCGGGGAGATGCGGACTCCCCCGGTGCCGGAGAGCGGCGCTCCTCCGTCGGGACAGGTCCTCACCGCGGAAAAGGAGGTGAGGGGCACATACCGGGGGACTTTCGAAACCCCCGAGGACCTCTACAGTTATGCCCTCGGCCTCATCAAGGAAGGAAAATACGGAGAGGCCCGCCGGGTCCTCAACGAGTTTGCCTCCACCTACGAGAATCACAGGCTCATGCCCAACGTCTTTTACTGGAGGGGAGAGACCTTTTACGCCGAG
>RFHC01000046.1 GCA_003696505.1 Deltaproteobacteria bacterium | reverse complement strand
TGATGAAGGGGAAATAAAAAATGGAGGCGGCACCCGGATTCGAACCGGGGAATGAGGGCTTTGCAGGCCCCTGCCTTACCACTTGGCTATGCCGCCTTCCCAATTCACTAATTTATCCCAACCCTTTCTCCCCGTCAACTCCCATATCGGGGGTGGAGGGAGAGTTTCCCCTTTCTTCTCGAAAATTGAACTTTTTTCACCTCTGTGCTATTTATAAGGCAATATCTCTCGGGGAGGAGGAAAAATGAGGAAATTCGCTGCACTGACCATAACTGTTTTTGCGCTCGTTTTTCTCCTTGGAGGAGGGGCATTCGCCTTCGACCTGACCAACCCCCTCTTTCATGACGGAGTCACGGCGGGAGGGCACACGGGACTCCTCCTGACGAAGAGCGCCGAATCCCTCCCGGCGGGGAGATTCGCCGTTTCGCTGGCTCCCGATTTCTACGACAGGGACCTGGCCGGCGGAGCATCGGAGAAACTCATCACCGTGCCGCTGGCTTTTGCGTATGGCCTCCCGTACAACGTGGAAGTGGCCGGTAAGATTACCTACCTCTCAAAGGATAACGGGACGTCAGAGTCGGACGTGGGGGAAGCGGGACTTTCCCTCAAGTGGAACTTCCTCCAGCAGGAAGGGGGCGATTACCCCTCGATGGCTGTGGGTTTGGGAGGTAACTACGCGATTGCCGACGAGAAAAAGGGGCTCACCCAGCAGAGGGACTTCAACCTCATCTTCTTCGTGGCGGGGAGCGCCCTCGTCGACCTGGGGCCCTATGACGACTACGCCTTCTCCCTCTACGGCGAGGGCGACATCGTTCTCAACGACTGGGGAAAGGATTACGAGGAGAAGCACGGGGAGTATTCCGTGGGAATCCTCCTTCCCGTTCCCCACTACACCAGCGTGGGGTTCATCGTCGAGTTCGGGGGAACCGTCAACAAGGGCTGGAACAGAGACGACGATGTCGTCCGCATCACGCCGGGCTTGAGGGTTTCTTACAGGAACGCCATGTTCACTCTCGGGGCGAGTTTCGTCAATCCCGAGGCAAGCGGCGAGGATTCGTTCGTGGATTACACGCTCCAGGTTTCAGCGCTCTTTTGATTCCTGGGGATGAGAGTTCTCGTCACCGGCGCGGCGGGGTTCATCGGCTCTCACCTCTGCGAGTTTCTTTTGAAAGAGGGGTGCTCCGTCGCGGGAATAGACAACTTTGATCCCTTTTACGACAGGAAGTTCAAGGAGGAAAATCTCTCTCTCCTTCAGGGAAAGAAGAACTTTACCTTCCTCGAGGGAGACATCCGGTCGGAAGAGGCGCGTCAGTTCATCAGGACGACGAAGCCGGATATCATCGTCCACCTGGCTGCGATGGCAGGGGTGAGGCCCTCCATCGCCAACCCGAGGAAGTATACCTCCGTCAACGTGGGGGGGACGGTAAACCTTCTCGAGGGGGCCCGTGAAGCCGGCGTGGGTAAGTTCGTTTTCGCCTCGTCTTCTTCCGTCTACGGCGGGAACAGGAAGGTCCCCTTTTCCGAGGGGGACCCCGTGGACACTCCCATCAGCCCCTACGCGGCAACGAAGAAAGCGGGTGAACTTATCTGCCACACCTATCACGTCCTCTCCGGCATGGACGTGACCTGTCTCCGTTTTTTCACCGTTTACGGTCCCCGTCAGAGACCGGAGATGGCTGTTTACCTATTTACTGAGAAAATTTACAAAGGAGAGGAAATACCCCTCTACGCGGAGGGGGAGAATCGACGGGATTTCACATATATAGACGACATAGTTGACGGGGTGTGGAAGTCTATGAATAATATGGGTGGTTTTCGTGTGTACAACCTGGGAGAATCGCAGGTCATTGCAGTGAAAGACCTTGTGCGGGTCATTGAGGGGTGCACGGGGAGAAAAGCCCGCGTCAGGCACCTCCCTCCGCAGCCGGGGGACATGCCCGTGACCTACGCCGACATCACCCGGGCGAGGGAAGAGCTCGGTTACGACCCGAAGACGCCGATAGAAGAAGGCATCGAAAAGTTCGTTTGCTGGTATAAAAAACACAGGCTCAAGGAGGGGTAAATGAAGATCACGCTATCTTTCATCAAGGCTGACATCGGCTCCATTGGAGGTCACATCCAGCCGAGTCAGGCTCTCCTCGACACCGTGAGAGAAGTTGTCGAGAGGGAGGGAAAGGGTCTCATCATCGATTCCTACGTGGGACACACGGGGGACGACATCGCCATCCTCATGACCCACACGGAAGGGGAGAACTGCGAGAAAGTTCACAAACTCGCCTTCGACGCCTTCATGGAGGGGACGGAGGTTGCGAAGAAGCAGGGACTCTACGGAGCGGGCCAGGACCTGCTGAAGGATTCCTTCTCCGGAAACGTGAAGGGGATGGGTCCCGCCGTGGCGGAAATGGAATTCGAGGAGAGGCCCAATGAGCCCTTCCTCGCCTTCGCGGCTGACAAGACGGACCCGGGGGCGTACAACCTTCCCTTCTACCTCGCCTTCGCCGACCCGATGTACTGCTCCGGGCTCATCCTCTCTCCGAAGATGAGCAAGGGATTCACCTTCGACATCATGGACGTGGAGTACACGGAAGGGGACAGGATGATTCGCCTCAACGCGCCGGAAGACCTGTACGATATCGCGGCACTCCTCAGAGACCAGGAAAGGTTCGTCATCGAGAAGATTTACTCCCGGGAAACGGGCGACATCGCCGTTTCCATCAGCACGACCAGGTTGAGAAACATCGCCGGAAAGTACACCGGGAAGGATGACCCCATCGCCCTCGTCCGCGTCCAGGGGAACTTCCCCGCCACGGGAGAGGTGCTGGCTCCCTTCTCCATCGGGCACTTCGTGGCCGGATTCATGAGAGGGTCCCACAACGGGCCGCTTATGCCGGTGAAGAAGAACAGCCCCACCTCCTACTTCGACGGACCGCCCATCGTCTCCTGTCTCGGCTTCTGCGTGAAGGACGGGAAACTGACAGAACCGGCCGACGTCTTCGACCATCCCTACTGGGATTACGTCCGTGACCGGGTCTCCCAGAAGGCGGAGGAGATTCGGAGGCAGGGCTTCTTCGGGCCGGCCATGCTCCCTTACAGCGAGCTCGAATACGGCGGTATCGTCGAGAAGATGAAGAAACTGGACGAGAAATTTTTCATCCGGGAAGGCGAATGAGAGAGAAAGGGGGCGGGGGTCATGTTTCCTCCGCCCCTTTATTGCTTTTTTTCACTCACGCCGGGGAGTCTGTTTCCCTTGTCCTCACACCCGATAGATGAGTATACCGAAAAGGACGAGTTCATCCGTTCCCGTGTTAATCGCGTCGTGTGGTCTGTCGGCGGAAAAACTGATGCAATCCCCCTTTGTGAATGGAAACTCTCTGTCGCCGAGGACGAACTTCCCCTCACCTTTCTCGCAGAAGAAGACGTGATAGGACCAGGAGGGGTGCGACATCTCCCGGACGAATCCCGAGTCGGGGGGAATGGAGAGGCGGAAAAAGTCCACCTTCATGTCAGGGGAGTAGCGGGAGAGGAAGCGAATGATTGCACCGCTTTCCGTCTTCATCGTCAGGAGTTCATCTTCCCGTTTCGTGACAACGTCTTCCTCGGCCTTCACCCCGACCATCTCGCCGAGGGAGAGGTTGAAGAATTTTGCCAGGCGAATAACCAGGTCGATGGTGGGAGTAGTCTCCGCCCTCTCGATTTTCGAAAGCATGGAGATGCTGATGCCCGTCCCCTCAGAGACGTCCTTGAGGGTGAGGTTTTTCGCCTGTCTCAGCGACTTCAACTTGCCCCCGATTAACTGCCTGACGACCATTTTCACCTCCCTATAAAAAGTTTTCTATTATGGATTTATATTAACGGAAATGGCATCTTCAATAAAGTAAAAAAGGAGGAGGGATATGTCAAGAAATTTTCTCGATATTGATGTATCGTTCGCCCTGAAAAAGGGAAATCCTGCAGGGAGGGGGCTTTCTGATTCTGAATTGAGGAAATCTCTCGGAAAAATCAAGAAAGGTATGGAAAAACTCACCCGACTCGTGGACGATGGCGAGGTGGGATTTACCTCCCTTCCCTATTATGAAAACGAATTGAAGAAGGTCACAAGAATAGCTTCTTCCCTGAGGAGGAGATACCGCCGCTTGGTCGTCCTCGGCATCGGGGGGTCGGCACTCGGGACGAAGGCCGTTATCGAAGGGCTCAGGGGAGTGAGAAAGATGGAAGAGGTCACTGTCTTCGACAATGTTGACCCTGAGGAATTCGTCCCTGCCCTCGAGGAGTTTCCTCCCGGAGAAACCCTCTTCACCGTCATCAGCAAGTCAGGGGGGACGGCAGAGACGCTGGCACAATACTTCCTCGTCCTTGACCTTTTGAAAAGGAGGTTTAAGGAAGGGTGGAAGGAAAGGGTCGTCGTCATTACGGACCCGAAAAAGGGATTCCTCCGGGAGGTGGCAGAGAAGGAGGGGCTCCTCTCATTTTCCGTCCCCCCCAGTGTGGGGGGGCGCTTCTCCGTCTTTACCCCCGTAGGCCTTTTTCCCCTCTCGTTTGCCGGCGTCCGGGTAAGGAAACTCCTGGAAGGCGCCAGGGTGGTGGACGGGGCCTTCCGGACCCTTCCTCCTGAAGATAACCCCGTTCTCCTCCTCGCGGCCGTTTACCGTCACTTCTTCTCCGAAGCCGCGAAGAACGCCTTCGTTTTTTTCATCTACTCATCTTTCCTCAAAAGGGTCGGGGAGTGGTTCTGTCAGCTCTGGGGGGAAAGCCTGGGAAAGAGAGACGGGTCTGGTCGTCCCGTCGGACAGATTCCCGTCGTCGTTACGGGAGTGACGGACCAGCACTCTCAGTTGCAGCTCTACGCTGACGGTCCGGACGACAAGATATACACCTTCCTCCGCGTCGTCGACAGGAAGAGAGACAGGGTCATCAGGGGCGCGGGAAGCGACGGACGCACCTCTTTCCTCGAGGGGAAGAGGCTCGGCGAACTCTTTGATTCGGAATTTGACGCCACCCGCTACTCCCTCGCGGGGAGGGGAAGGCCGGTGGTGACGATAACGGGCGGGAGAAGAGACGAGGATTTCATCGGGGGGCTGCTTTACCTCATGCAGTGCGTCACGGCAATCGTCGGGCTCTCGTGCGACCTCAATCCCTTCGACCAGCCCGGCGTCGAGGAGGGTAAGATATTGACGAAGGCAATGCTCGGAGACGCCTCCCACTCCTCCCGGATGAAGGACCTGGAAAAGTTCAGGAAGGGAGAGGGGAGGAAAAAGGTGAGACTGGAGCTTTGAAGGTGAAGGTCAGGCCCTTACCTGACGACGTGGTGAACAGGATAGCCGCCGGGGAGGTGGTGGAGCGCCCCTCATCGGTACTCAAGGAACTCGTGGAAAATTCACTCGACGCGGGGGCGACGAGGGTGGAAGTTGTTTTCGCGGGGGCGGGCCTCTCCTTCCTGGAGGTGAGGGACGACGGTTTCGGGATGACCCTGGAGGAAATCATCGAGGCTTTGAAGAGGTTCACCACGAGCAAAATTTCGCGCTTCGAGGACCTTTCGTCCATCGCCTCCTTCGGATTCCGCGGTGAAGCCCTCGCCTCGATATCCTCGGTTTCGACGATGGAGATTATCTCCTGGTCCAGGATAGAGGGGAGAGGGGGAAGAGTCCTCTCAAGGGAGGGAAAGGTCGTCGAGAAGGAGGAGATTCGCGGCGGCGAGGGGACCCTCGTCAGGGTGATGGACCTCTTCCACAACGTCCCCGCCCGGAAAAAATTTCTCCGTTCTCCCCGCGTGGAGAGGGGCCATCTCCTGGAGACTTTTTACGACGCTGCCATCCCCTGCGAAGGAGTCGACTTCACCCTGCGGGAGGAGAGGAGGGAGGTGGCGCGCATCCCCGGGAGTCTCTCGCTCCGGGAGAGGGTGGAGGCACGGGAAGGGGAGACGTGGGGCGAGGTCGTCGAGCTGGAAGGAGTGAGCCCGTATTTCGTCATCAAGATTTTCCTCACGCCGCCGACCCGCTCTTTCTCGACGACGGCGAGGATAAGGACTTTCGTCAACAGGAGGCCGGTGAGGGAGCCGATTGTCATCCGCGCGCTCCGGGACTCGATGAGGGGTGTCATCCCGGAGGGGAGGTACCCGGGGGCTTACGTGTTCATCGAGGCTTCCCCGGAAGAGGTGGACTTCAACGTGCACCCGACGAAGAGAGAGGTGAAATTCCGATACGGGAGGGAGCTCTTCGAACTGATTTCCTACACGGTGAAAAGGGAGTTTTCGCCGAAACCGGGGTTTCCCCCCTCGAGAGAAGAGGAGAAAAGAGAAGAGGCACCCTCCATCCCTCCGGGTCCCCGGGAAAAGGCGGAGTGGAGGATGCGCCTCCCGATGAGGGATGGAGGTGCGGAGAGCCCCATCGGTGCGGGCACAACCCCACCTCCCGGTGATGCTGGGGAGGGGAAACCTTCCCCTCCGGAAGCTCTCCTCCCCGGAGGCGCTCGATTCGTTGGACAGGTCCTCGGAAACTACCTCCTCTTTGAGGAGGGGGAGAACCTCATCGTCGTGGACCTCCACGCCGCTTCCGAGAGGATTACCTACAACAGGCTCGCATCCATTGCCGCAGGGGAGGACGGGGAGGGGGAAAGGGAGAGGCTCCTCTTCTCGGTGGAGATTCCCCTGGATAAACTTTCGGGATATGAAGAAGAGGTGGTGGAGATTCTGAACGGGTTCGGGTGCGACGCTCTTATCACGGAGGATTCCCTCCGGGTTGAGTCCGTCCCGACCGTCTTCAGAGGAGTGAATCTCGAGGAAGCCGTCCTGGATATCGTTGACGAGGTGGGCCTTAACTGGGGTTCCGCCCAGACCCCCGAGGAGAGAAAACACAGGATAATCGCGGCCCTTTCCTGCCACGGGTCCCTCCGCGGAGATTCCCCCCTCAAGGAGGGAGAGGCAGAGGAGATTTACCGCCTCTTGAGAGAGGGCGGTTACGTTGCCACCTGTCCCCACGGGAGGCCCGTTTTCATTGTCATTTCCCGGGACGACTTTCACCGTCTCTTCGGGAGAAAGTGAGGGTGAAACGCATCATAATCCTCGGAGGACCGACGGCAACGGGAAAAAGCGACCTGGCCCTCTACCTTGCCGAACGCTTCCCCCTTGAAATCGTGAATTTCGACTCCGTCCAGGTGTACCGGTATATGGACATCGGGACGGCGAAGCCCGCCAAGGAGGAGAGGGAAAGGGTCCCTCACCACCTCTACGACATCAGAGACCCGGACGAGGAGTTTTCTGCAGGAGAGTACGTCAGGGTGGCGCCTCCCGTTATCGAGGAGGTGCTTTCGAGGGGTCGAATTCCCATCCTCGTTGGCGGGACGGGGCTCTACGCGAGGGCCCTTCTTTACGGGCTTGATGAACTCCCTTCATCGGATAGGGTGCGGGAGGAGTTGATGGAGAGGCTGGAGAGAGAGGGACTTGAGTCGCTCTGGAGGGAGATGGCGGGAAAAGACCCGGAGAGCGGACGGGTAATACCGCCTGGTGACACCCACAGGGTTCTCCGGGCACTGGAGGTGATGGCCCTTACCGGGGAGAAGTACAGTGCCCTGAAAAGGGCCTGGCGGGAGAGAAAGCCGAGATACGAACACCTCTTCCTCGCCACCCACATGGAGAGGGAGGAGGTATACCGGAGGATAAACGAGAGGGCCGAGAGGATGATTCGCGAAGGGCTCGTGGATGAGGTGCGGGGGATTCTCGCGATGGGGTACTCACCCGACCTGAAGCCCCTGAGGTCCCACGGCTACAAGCACGTGATACAGTTTCTCCGTGGGGAGATGTCTCTGGAAGAGGCACTGGAGGAGATGAAAAAGGAGATACGCCATTACGCAAAACGGCAGATAACCTGGTTCAAGAAGGAGAATCCCACGTGGGTTGACCCGAGAGAGCGGGAAAAAGTTGCTCAAATTGTCGGGTCGTTTCTGATATGATGGGAAACTCAAGTGAGAGGAGCGTGAGAAGAGATGGTGGGACAGTACCTCGAGTTTGAGAGGCCCATTGTTGAACTGGAGAACCGCCTCGAAGAGCTGAGGCGGAGGTCTGAGGTCGAAGAGGGGGACTTTTCGAAAGAGATAGAGAAACTCGAGAAGAAGATTGAGACGATAAAGCGGGAAGTCTACGGAAATCTCAACCGCTGGCAGATAACGCAGCTTGCCCGTCATCCCGACAGACCCTATACCCTCGACTACGTGAAGATGATTTTCTCCGACTTCATCGAGATTCACGGAGACCGTCTCTTCCGGGATGACCCCTCTATCGTGGCGGGATTCGGGGAAATTGAGGGGAGGAAGGTCGTCCTCGTGGGCCAGCAGAAAGGGAGGACGACGAAGGACAAACTCTACCGGAATTTCGGCATGCCCCATCCGGAAGGCTACAGGAAAGCGCTGAGGGCGATGAAACTTGCAGAGAAGTTTTCCCTTCCTGTCCTCACCTTCGTTGACACTCCGGGGGCCTATCCGGGAATCGGGGCAGAGGAGAGGGGGCAGGCAGAGGCCATCGCAAGGAACATTATGGAGATGGCGGGGCTGAAAACTCCCATCGTCGTTGCCATTATCGGTGAAGGAGGTTCAGGCGGCGCGCTGGCGCTGGGAGTGGGAGACAGGATTCTCATGATGGAATACGCCATCTATTCGGTCATTTCGCCTGAAGGGTGTGCCTCCATTCTCTGGAAGGACGCCGGGAAGGGAGAGACGGCCGCGGAAATCATGAAGATATCGGCGAGGGACCTGGAGAAGTTCGGCATCGTCGACGTGGTCGTTGAGGAACCGGAAGGAGGGGCGCACAGGAATCCGGAAGCTGCGGCGGAGAACCTGAAGAGGGAGATTCTCTCGGCTCTCGACGAACTCGAGGGGATGAAGATAGAGGAGATAGTGAACAAGAGGTATGAGAAGTACCGGAAGATAGGAGAATTCAAGGGCGGGGGGAAATGACGGACTGGCGCGAGAGACTCGCCTCTCTCCGGCAGGAGATAGACAGAATAGACAGGCAGATTCTCGACCTCCTCAACAAGAGGGCGGAAATCGCCCGACAGGTGGGGGAGTTGAAGAAGGAGCACGGGTTGAGGATATACGTCCCCGAGAGGGAGGCGGAAATCCTCGAGAAACTCACATCCACGAATCCCGGCCCTTTCCCGAACGAGGCTGTGAGAACGATTTTCCGGGAAATCATTTCCGCCTCCATCTCCCTGGAAAAGCCGATGAGAGTGGCATTCCTGGGTCCAGAGGCGACTTTCACGCACATGGCATGCCTGAGACACTTCGGCGAGAGCGCTCATCTCATTCCCCTCATAAACGTGACGGAGGTGTTCGAGTCCGTCGAGCGGGGAGAAGCGGAGTATGGAGTCGTTCCCATCGAGAACAGCACCGAAGGCGTGGTGAGCAACACACTCGACATGTTCGTCGAACACAACCTCAACATAATCGGCGAGATAACGATGGAAGTAGCCCACGCCCTTCTTTCGAAGACGGGCGAGGTTGCCCACCTGAAGAAGATATACTCGCATCCCCACGCCATCGCCCAGTGTCGGGGGTGGCTGGAGAGGCACTTGAGGGAGATTCCCGTCTTTCACGTAGAAAGCACGGCCCGGGCTGCCGAGCTCGCATCGGAGGACCCCACGGCGGCGGCGATTGCTTCTGAGGGGGCGGCGAAGCTTTACGGGCTCCGGGTGATAAAGAGGAACATCCAGGACAACATAAATAATTTCACTCGATTCATTATTATTGGTAAAATGTCGCCTGAAAGGACGGGAAGGGACAAGACCTCCGTCATATTTTCCGTCCGCGACGAGGTGGGCGCCTTGTTCAGGATTCTCGAACCGTTCGCGAAATACGGAATCAACCTCACGAAGATTGAGTCGCGTCCAGTCAAGAAGCGCGCCTGGGAGTACCTCTTCTTCCTGGACATGGAGGGTCACATCCAGGACGAAAAAGTGCGCCAGGCCATTGACGAGATGCGTCTCCTCACCAGCTATTTCAAGCTCCTCGGCTCCTATCCCCGCTCCATATAGCGGGGACCTATCTTGAATCAGACATAAAACCACAAAATAAGGAAAAAGGAGGGGGTAAGAGATGATTATCGTTTTGAAGCCCGGGTGTACGGAGAAAGACATTCACACGGTCAAGGAGAAGATAGAAAGCCTCGGATTGAAGGCACACGTCTCCTGCGGCGTTGAGAGGACTATCATCGGCGCCATCGGAGACGAGAGGAAAATTGAACCTTCCCACTTCGAGGTGCTGGAATGCGTCGAAAAGGTCATGCCCATCCTCAAACCATACAAGGTTGTGAGCAAGGAGTTCAGGCCCGAGGCGACGGTCATAGAAGTCAAAGGTCAAACCGTCGGGGGGAGCAAGGTGGCCCTCTTCGCCGGACCCTGTTCAGTTGAGAACAGGGAGATGATGCTCCAGGTGGCGGAGAAGGTGAAAGAAGCGGGTGCGTCCTTCCTCAGGGGAGGCGCCTTCAAGCCGAGGACTTCCCCCTACAGTTTCCAGGGGCTCGGGGAAGAAGGACTGAAGATCCTGAGAGAAGCGAGCGAGATGACAGGACTTCCAGTCGCCACTGAACTGATGGACCCGAGGGACATCGACCTCCTCGTCGAGTACGCTGACGTTATTCAGATAGGGGCGAGGAATATGCAGAACTTCCGCCTCCTCACGGAAGTGGGAAAGGTGAACAAGCCGGTGATTCTGAAGAGGGGAATGAGCGCGACGATTCTCGAACTGCTCATGTCGGCTGAATATATCGCATCCCAGGGGAACACGAACATCATTCTCTGCGAGAGAGGAATCCGGACCTTTGAAAACGCCACGAGAAACACTCTCGACATCAGCGCCGTCCCCGTCCTGAAGAGGCTCACCCACCTTCCCGTCATCGTCGACCCCTCCCACGCGGCGGGAAAGTGGGAACTCGTGGAGCCCCTCGCAATGGCGGCTGTTGCTGCAGGTGCGGATGGCCTTATGGTGGAGGTCCACAACGAGCCGGAGAAAGCTCTCTCCGACGGCCCTCAGTCCCTCAAGCCTGACGCCTTCTCCTCCCTCGTGGAAAAGCTGAGGCCTGTGGCTTCCGCAGTGGGGAGGGAAATCTGATGGAGGACGGATTCAGGATTGGAATCGTTGGACTCGGTCTTATCGGAGGTTCTCTCGCCAAGGCGCTCCGGGAATCCGCGCCGGGGGTTGAAATTTACGCCTCCGACAGGAGGAAGAAAAGGGTGGAAATGGCCCTCGGCGAAGGGGTTATCTCCGGGACTCTGGGGAAAAAGAACCTTCCTGAAATGGACATCGTCGTCCTCGCCGTTCCGGTCCAGGAGAGCGTCAAAGTTGCGCGGGACCTCATCCTCCGCATGGCGCCGGAGTCCATTCTCACCGATTGTGGGAGCGTAAAAGGAGAGATTTACCGGGCGCTTCAAGATTACTGGAAGTCCCCCTGTTTCGTGGCGGGACATCCCATTGCGGGGACGGAAAGGTCCGGATACGAGAACGGGTTTCCCACGCTCTTCCGGAACAGGATGGTCTTTCTCTGTCCATATAAAAGGACGCCCAGAGGAAAAGTCGCGTTGGTGAAAAAAATGTGGGAGAGGGTTGGAGCCCGGGTCCGGACAATGGACCCGGATGCCCACGACCACCTCTTCGCTTTCGTCTCTCACCTTCCCCACGCAGTTGCGTACAGCCTCGTCCACGCCATTGCCACTTTCGATTCTCCTCTCCCCATCGGCTACTCGGCGGGAGGATTCCGCGACTTCACCAGGATTGCTTCCAGCGACCCGACGATGTGGACGGAGATTATGCTCCAGAACAGAGAGGAGGTCCTCCGTGCGCTGAGGCACTTCAGGAAATCCCTGGGAGCCCTGGAAGAGATGATAAAAAAAGGAGACGAAGAGGCGATGAAGAGGTACTTCCGCATGGCGAAGAAAACGCGCGATTCTCTCCCGGGGGTGTGAGATGGCCTTCAGGGGTGAGATAAGAGTTCCTGGAGACAAATCCATCAGCCACCGGGCAATCCTCGTGAACGCGGCGGCCGGGGGTGAGTGGAGGGTGAGGAATCTCCTCGAGGGAGAAGACGTCCTCCGTTCCCTCGAGCTCGTGAAGAGGGTCGGAGTCTCGGTAAAGAGGGAGCGGGGTGATTATATCCTCACCAGCCCGGGCAGGTTCGCCCTGAAGGAACCGGACGATATCATCGACGCGGGGAATTCAGGGACGACGGTACGCATCGGGGCAGGCCTCCTCGCTTCGGTGAGAGGACTCTCGGTCGTGACGGGAGACCGCTACCTGAGGAAGAGACCCATGTTGAGGGTCGTGGAGCCCCTGAGGAGGATGGGGGCGCTGGTCCTCGGGAGGGGAGGGGGTGAGTTCCTCCCCCTGGCCATAGAGGGGAGAAGCCTTTCCGGGATAGAGTACGAGAGTCCCGTGGCGAGCGCTCAGGTGAAGTCGTGCGTTCTCCTGGCGGGCCTCTCCTCGAACGTGCCCGTGCGGGTGAGGGAGCCGGTAAATTCCCGGGACCATACGGAAAGGCTCATGAAAGCGATGGGGGCACGGGTCGAGGTGAGCGGGACGTCCGTGGCCCTTAAGGATTCTTCTTCCGTCAAACCCGTCGACGTGGATGTTCCGGGCGATTTCTCCTCTGCGGCTTTCTTTATCGGAGGTGCCCTCGTCACCCCCGACTCGGAAATCGTCGTAAGAGACGTTCTCCTCAATCCCCACAGGACAGGGTTTCTCTCTGTGGTCTCTCGCATGGGAGGGGACGTGAAGGTGGAAAACGTGAGGGAGCAATCGGGAGAGCCCGTGGGTGATATAATTGTCCGGTACTCACCCGACTTGAGAGGAACGGTTGTTGAGGAGAGTGAAATCCCTTCTCTTATCGATGAAGTCCCCATTCTATCGGTGGTCGCGGTTTTTGCCGGGGGGGTGACCGAAATACGAGGTGCAGGAGAATTGAGGGTGAAGGAGTCCGATAGAATACGGGCAATGTGTTCCAACCTCAGGCTTTTCGGAGTCACGGTGGAAGAAAAGCCCGACGGGATGGTCATTCAGGGAGGTGGAGGGACGGTAACCCCCGAGAGGGTGTCGTCCTTCGGTGACCACCGGGTGGTCATGTCTCTCGAGATTCTCAGCCGCGCACTCGGGAAAGAAGTGCAGGTCGACGACACCACCTCAGTGAGGACTTCCTTCCCCACCTTCTACGATATCTTGCGGAGCGTTTACTCGTGAAGGAGGTCGTTGCCATCGACGGTCCTCCCGGGTCCGGGAAGACAACCGTCGCCAGGCGCCTTTCCCGGATACTCGGTTATTCCCTTATCGACACGGGAGCGATGTACCGCGCGTCGGCACTCCTCGCCCGGCGTGAAGGCATTCCCTTCGAGGATGAAGAAAGGTTGAGAGATTTTCTCAGGACTCTCTCCTTCGACTTTGTCCCCGATGGGGAAGCCCAGCGGATAATCGTTTCGGGAGAGGACCTGGAAGACCTGATAAGGACGGAAGAGATGGGGATGGCCGCTTCCCTCATCTCCCGTGTCCCGGCTGTGAGGGAGGTGCTCGTCCAGAAGCAGAGGGACCTCGGAGAGAAGGGGAGGGTCATCTGCGAGGGGAGGGACGCCACATCTGTCATATTCCCCGACGCGCGTTACCGATTTTTCCTGGATGCCTCAGTGCACGTGAGGACGCTCAGGCGGCTGGAGGACCTTCAGAGGATGGGGAGTGAGGCGCGCTTTTCTGACGTGCTCGAGGAGGTGGTCAGGAGGGATATCCAGGACAGCACGAGAGAACATTCTCCCCTGAGACTCGTCGAGGGAGTCGCCTACGTCGATACCTCATTCAGGACCGTGGATGAAGTGGTGGCGTTGATTCTCTCCCGGATGGGGAAAGAGGTGCCGGCGTGAAGAAGAAAATCGTCGTTGCCAGAAACGCGGGATTCTGTTTCGGCGTGAAGAGGGCAATCCGGCTCGCCTTCGAAACGGCCGAGAAGAGGGGAGAAGAGGAAATCTTCACTCTCGGACAGATTATTCACAATCCCCAGGTGGTTGAGCAGTTGAAGGAGATGGGGGTGAGGATGGTCTGCGACGTCGACGAAGTGAGATGCGGGACCCTCATCATCAGGACACACGGAATCACAAAGGGAGAGATGGATGCCCTCTCGGAGAGGGACCTGAAAATCGTCGACGCTACCTGCCCTTTCGTGAAGAAGGCGAAAGAACACGCCCTCACTCTCGCCCGCGAGGGATACGTCCTCCTCATCGTGGGGGACAGGGAACACCCTGAGGTGAAGAGCATCATAAGTTACGTGGAGGACCTGACGGAGGTCATCACCGAGTTCGACAGAATAGGGAGCACGAAGAGGAAGAGAAAAGCCGGGGTCATCGCCCAGACGACCCAGTCTCAGGAAACACTTGAGAAGTGGGTAAAGAAGGCCCTTTCACACTTTCAGGAGGTCCGGGTTTACAACACGATATGCAGCGCTACCTCTGTGAGGCAGAGGGAGACGGTTGACCTCGCCCGGAGGTCAGACGCGGTCGTCATCATCGGGGGACGCAACAGCGCGAACACGCGGAGACTCGTCGAACTCGCTTCGAGGGAGAACGGCCGCGTCTACCACATTGAAAGGGTTGAGGAGGTGGACTCCCTGGACCTATCTGAGGCGGAGACGATAGGAGTTTCTGCCGGGGCATCCACCCCTGACTGGCTCATCGAAGAGGTCATCAGGAAAATTCGGGATTCTGTGGAAAAGGGAAGAGGCGAGGTAGTCGTGGACACGATGAGATAAGGTCTTGAAAATAAGGATTTTTCGCTGAATAAAACTTGAAAGAGAATACCATATGGTGTACGAATATAGAGTGCACCCAAGAATCAGGAGGTTGAACGGTCAATGGATTATGAAAAGGACAACGGAGAAGTCTCACCTGATGAAAAAGAGGAGGTGACAAACGGAGAGGATTTTTCCCTCCTCGTCGACAGCACCCTGAAAAGGCCGGTGACGGGAGAAGTGATTCGAGGGACAGTCGTCGAAGTGAGAGACGATTACGTCTTCGTCGATATCAACTACAAGACTGAAGGGTTTTTCCCCACCAGCGAAGCCAGAGACAGCGAGGGAAACGTTACGGTCAAAGTGGGCGATGAAGTGCACGTCATGTGCGTCCGCTTCACCTCCAAGGGAGAAGTGATTCTCTCCAAGGAGAAGGCGGACAAGGTCAAACTCTGGGAGAAGCTGCAGGAAGCGTACGAGACGGGAAAGCCCGTCCCGGGGCGGGTGACGAAGAAAATTAAGGGCGGATACGAGGTCGACCTGGGAGCGCGTGCCTTCATGCCCTCATCTCACGCCGACCTGAAGCCCCTCTCTGACCCGGAGAGCATCATCGGGCTGGAAGATGAATTCAAAATCCTGAAATTCAGCAGGCAGAAACTCAACATCGTCGTCTCCAGAAAGGAGAGGATTATCGAGGAGAGGGAGAAGAAGAAGGAAGAACTCCTCGCAACTCTCAAGGAAGGAGACGTCGTTGAGGGGAGAGTGAAGAACATTACCGATTACGGCGCTTTCATCGACCTGGGGGGGCTGGACGGACTCCTGCACGTGACGGACATGTCATACGGGCGGGTATCCCATCCAAAGGAGGTCGTCAGCGTCGGCGACGTGGTCAGGGTCAAGGTCATCAGGTTTGACAGGGAGAAGGAGAGGATATCTCTCGGGCTGAAGCAGTTGAAACCCGACCCCTGGACGCTCGTGAGAGAGAAGTACACGGAGGGACAGAGGGTAAGCGGCGTCGTCACCAACATAACGAAGTACGGGGCCTTCATCGAGGTAGAGGAGGGGGTGGAAGGACTCCTCCACATTTCTGAGATGTCCTGGAGCAAAAAACTGAAAAACCCGTCTGAAATCCTCTCCATCGGAGACCGGGTGGAGGTTGTCATCCTGTCCATCGAAGAGGGGAAGAAGAAGATGTCCCTCGGGCTCAAGCAGCTCCTCCCCAATCCGTGGGACGCAATAAAGGAAAAGTATCCCGTTGGTTCGGTCGTCGAGGGGACCGTGAAGAGCATCACAGACTTCGGAATCTTCGTGGACCTGGGGGAGGAGATTGACGGGCTCGTCCACGTTTCTGACCTTTCCTGGAACGAAAGGATAAAGCATCCGGCGGAACTCTATCGTAAGGGAGACAGGATTAAGGCGAAGGTTCTCCGAATCGACCCGGAGAACAACAAGTTCTCCCTCGGAATCAAGCAACTGCGGGAAGACCCCTGGAAGAACATCGGAGAAAGGTACAGGAAGGGCATGGTAATAACGGGGAAAGTGACGAGCCTGGCGGATTTCGGGGCTTTCGTGGAGCTCGAGGAGGGCGTTGAGGGACTCCTGAGAACCCCGGAGATTTCGGAATCCCGCGTGGAGAAGCCTCAGGACGTTCTCAAAATAGGGGAGGTCGTGACAGCGCTCATCACTTCGGTGGACGAGAAGGAAAAGAAGATATCTCTCTCCATCAGGGCCTATCAGAGGATGCTGGAGAAGAAGGAGATGGAAGAGTACATGAAAAAGGAGTCGAGCGAGGAGGTGACGGTGCTGGGCGAGGCCCTGAAGAGCCTTAAGGACAAGCTCAATCTCACCAACGAAAACAACTGACACTCCATGACAGGAAAAGGAGAGGATAGAAAAAGGAGGAGCCCTCTCGCGCGGGGGTGCCTTATCCTCCTGCTGGCTGTCTTCGCTTTCTTTCTCGTCATGGGGATAATCGGCAGAGTTACGGGTCCCGTCGGGATAAGCGGAGAGGGTATAGGGGTCGTAAAAATAGAAGGAATCATAGAGGACTCCTCAGACGTGACCGAAGTCCTCAGGGACTTCGGGAAAAACGAGAAGATAAAGGCAGTCGTCATCCGCATCAATTCCCCCGGCGGGGGTGTCGGCCCATCCCAGGAAATATACGAAGAAGTGAGGAAGTTGAGCGAGAAGAAGGTCGTCGTGGCCTCCATCGGGGCCGTGGGCGCGTCGGGGGGGTACTACATCGCGTGCGGGGCGGATAAAATCGTCGCCAACCCCGGGTCCATTACGGGGAGCATCGGGGTCATTATGAATTTCCTCAACGTGAAGGAACTCCTGGAAAAGATTGGGGTGAAGGGTTTCGTCCTCAAAAGCGGGGAGATGAAGGACATAGGGAATCCTCTGAGAGAAATGACGGAGAAGGAGAAAAAGCTGCTGAATGAACTCATCGGGGATATTCACAGCCAGTTTGTCGAGGCCGTCGCAGCGGGGAGGAAACTCGAGAAGGAGAAGGTGGAGAGAATAGCCGATGGGAGGATATTTTCCGGGTCACAGGCAAAGAAGCTCGGTCTGGTCGATTCCCTCGGTAACTTTTACGACGCCGTCGACGTGGCGGCGAAACTTGCGGGAATCGAGGGAGAGCCGAAACTCGTATATCCGCCGGGGAGAAAGGTAACCCTTCTCGATTTGATAAGGAATGAGGTGAAAAGTATAATCGATGAAATAAAAGTGGAGATTTTGAGAAGCATTCTCACACCGAACTGATAAAGGGGAGGGTGACATGACGAAGAGCGAACTCGTGGAGAGACTTTCAGAGAAACTCGAATTTCTCACGAAGAAGGATTGCGAACTCATCGTCGAAACGGTATTCGAGAGCATGAAGGAGGCTCTCAAGAGGGGGGAGAAGATTGAAATCAGGGGATTCGGTTCGTTCACCATCAGGGTCCGGAAGGCGAAGACCGGGAGAAACCCGAAGACGGGGGAAAAGGTCTTCATCCCTGAGAAAAAGGTTCCCTTTTTCAAGGTGGGGAAGGAACTGAGGGAGATGATTAACGAGTGAACTCAGGGAGCGATGGAGAGACTTTACACACCCTGGCGACTTTCCTACATACGGGAGGCGGCGAAGAAAAAGATGGAGTGCATCTTCTGCGTGGACGACCCGTCCGGACCTGACAGGGAGAGGCTCATTCTCCGCCTCTCCCCCAGGACCATCGTCATGTGCAATAGATTCCCCTATACAAACGGCCACCTGCTCATCGCGCCGAGGGCCCACGTTTCCGATTTTTCAGAGGTTGACGCGGAGGCCACGGAGGAAATATTCCGCCTCATACAGGAATCGATAAAAATCCTGAGGAAGCATTACAACCCGGAAGGTTTCAACGTGGGGATGAACATGGGAAGAGTGGCCGGCGCGGGAATAGAGGACCACGTTCACTTTCACGTCCTCCCTCGATGGGCGGGAGATACGAACTTCATGACCCCTGTGTCCCGGGTCAGGGTTCTTCCGGAAACGGTCGAGCAGACCTTTGATAGGCTTGTGGGAGATTTCTCCCGGCTCGAACTGTAATCATCCACCCGGACCCACCTCAAACGAAAAAGGTACAGAGGGACGTCTTCATGGACCTGACCCCGGCAATGAAGCAGTATATGGACATCAAGAGGAGGCACAAGGATGCCATCCTCTTCTTCCGGATGGGTGATTTCTACGAGATGTTCTTCGAGGACGCCATCGTTGCGTCCAGAATACTCGACATAGCCCTGACGACGAGGGACAGAGATTCGGGGATTCCCATGTGCGGGGTCCCCCACCACTCGAAAGACCAGTACATCGTCCGCCTCCTTCGAGAAGGGTTCAACGTGGCCGTTTGTGAACAGTTCGAGCAGCAGGGGAAGAGCGGAATCTTCAGAAGAGAAGTGGTGGAAGTTTTAACTCCCGGCCTGATTCCCCGGGAAGACCTTCTCGATTCCGAGAGGGGAAACTTCCTGGTGAGCATTCACGTCGGGAAGGTCTCCTCGATATCCGCTGCAGACATCTCCACGGGAGAGCTCTATTTCGAAAGGTATGAGGGGTGGGAGAGGCTTTTCGATTCCCTCTCCAAGATAGACGTGGCGGAAATCGTCTTTTCAGAGGACACGGCGGAGAGAATCAGATACGCCGGACTCGAGAAGAGGCTTCCTCCCGACGTCCCCAGGAGGGAGATTGGTGTGGAAAACCCGGAGGAGGTGAAAGAGGTATACCGGGAGAGGTTTTCTCGTCATGTCCCGGAGGACGATGGTTTTTTCCTCCTCCTCTCGTACATTCTGCGGAATCAGCCGGCATCGCTGAAGAATCTGAAGGACCCGAAGCCGTTTCAGGAGAGGAGGTCCGTTTCGCTCGACGAGAGCGCGCTCACGTCGCTGGAAATCTTAAGGAGCGTTCAGGGCACGAGGAAAGGGTCGCTCCTCTGGGTCCTCGACAGGACGAAGACTCCCATGGGGAAAAGGCTGATTAAGAATTTCCTCGCCTTTCCCCTCTCCGACATTGCGGAGATAGTGAGGAGGCACGACGCCGTCGAGGAGTTCATTCTGAAGAGAGACCTGGCTGAGAGAATCTCGGGACTCCTGGAGGACGTGTTCGACCTTGAGAGACTGGGGACGAAGCTTTCCTCGGGGACGGTGAATCCGAAGGACCTGACGGCAATCTCGGCATCATTGAAGGTGGTCTCCCGGCTGAGAGAGGAGATGGAGAGCCTGACCGCTCCCTGGCTTGTCGAGAGGAGGGATAGTCTCCATATCCCGGAGAAACTCGTAGAGATGATAGACGAGAGCATCGTGGAGACCCCTCCGCTGAGCATCAAGGAAGGGGGAATTTTCCGACCCGGTTTCGACGAAAAAATCGATGAACTGAGGGAGATAGAGGAGGGAGGTCAGAGATTCCTCCAGAGACTGGAAGAGAAGGAAAGGGAGAGGACCGGGATTCCCACACTCAAAGTGAAGTACAACAGGGTTTTCGGTTACTTCATCGAGGTGTCGAAGAGTTATGCCGCGTCCGTGCCTCCCGAGTACGTGAGGAAACAGACTCTCGTCAACGCGGAGCGGTACATCACCCCCGAGTTGAAGGAATTCGAGACGAGACAGTTGTCCGCCAGGGAGGAGCGCAAGAAGAGGGAGGAATCCCTTTTCCGGAAGATGGTTCAGGAGTTTACATCTTTCGGCGATGAGGTGACGAGACTTTCCCGAATCGTAGGCGAGGTGGATGTCATCCTCTCCTTCGCAATCGTCGCCGCAGAGAGAGACTACACGAGACCCCGGATGCGGGAAGAGATGGGAATTTGTATCCGCGGGGGAAGGCATCCGGTGGTCGAGGCGTTTACGGGGAGGAAAGAATTCGTCCCCAACGACACCGCTCTGTCTCCGGAAAGGGAGCAGATTGCCATCATCACCGGTCCAAACATGGCAGGGAAATCGACGTACATCAGACAGGTAGCGCTCATCACGATAATGGCCCAGGCCGGGTCTTTCGTTCCCGCTGAGGAGGCGGAAATTGGAGTCGTCGATTCGGTTTTCACGAGGATCGGTGCGGGGGACAACATCTTCCTCGGGGAATCCACCTTCATGGTGGAGATGAAAGAGGTGGCCCGAATTCTCCGCGATGTGACCGACAGGTCCCTCATCATCCTCGACGAGGTGGGCAGGGGCACTTCAACCTTCGACGGTCTGAGCATTGCCTGGGCAGTGCTGGAGTACATCCACAATCTGGAGGGGAAGAGGCCTCTCACGCTTTTTGCCACCCATTACCACGAGGTCTGTGAGCTTGAGAAAACCCTTGAGAGAGTCGTCAACTACAACGTGGCCGTCAAGGAGTGGGGGGACCAGGTCCTCTTTCTCCACAGGATTGAGAGGGGACCTTCCAGCCGTTCATACGGGATTTACGTGGGGAAAATCGCCGGCCTCCCGGAAGAGGTGACGAAAAGGGCGAGAGAGGTGCTGAAATCTCTCGAGAGTGAACAGTATAATGAGAGGAGAGTGACGGGAGGGAAGAGCGGAGGGCCCGTTCAGCTTTCCCTCTTCGCCCCGGACAGGAGGATTCAGGAGGTGGGGAAGGTGCTGGAGAGCCTCGACGTGGAGAGGCTCACTCCGCTCGAGGCGCTCAACCTCGTCGCGGAGCTGAAGGACCGGTGGACCGGAAAAAGAGGGAGGAAGGAAAAATAACAGGAAGAAGGAATACTCCCCGCCTCAGACTGATACTTATCTTCG
>RFHC01000257.1 GCA_003696505.1 Deltaproteobacteria bacterium | reverse complement strand
TAACACGGCTTTTCCCTTCCCGAAAAGGAGGGCCAAACTTCAGTTAAAGAAACCTTGTGGCGGAGGACGTACGAGACGGCGAATCGCCGGGCTTTTGAACATCAGATTCCCCGGGTGCCCGATTCCCCGGATAAAAGAGACGCAGGGAATCGACCGGGAATGGGGAACGTGTAATAGGTCTGCTCTGACACCCGAAATTCCCGGATCCCGCAGCGGACTGTCACACAGAAAAGCTCGGCAACCTCGGGGGATACGAACTTAAGGTGACATCCAGTAGTAGGAAAAGAAGAAGAGTTTCTCAGACCCTTTCTTTTAAAAGAAATAGGAAAACTAACAGAAAAAGAGGGAGAAAATAATTACTACTATTTGAACAAAAACTTCCTATTATGTTTCACGGTGATTCATCAGTTTAACTTCAAGCTTGGCAAAGGGAAACTTTCATAAAAAATCTCGATGACTTACCTATCAAAATTAAAGTCCTTAAATTGGAATAATTATTGCATTATTTTAATTAATCTAAATCTATTTTAGGGGGGCAGGGAAATGGTGAAGAGAAATTTTTTCTACTCCTTTTTTTCTATTCTCATTCTCCTTTTTATCGGATGCAACTTCCCTGACGTGCTGAAATTTGGCCACAAAAACGGACCGGAAGGGGGATTAAAAGTCGCTGTCGTTGGAGACTATTACGGGAATGAACTCGCCACGTTTCTCTCAAGCAGGGGGCTGGCTGTTGATAACTTTCCACTTGACCCGGCAAGCGTTCAGACGATAACGGCAAACCTCTCTAAATACGGAATTATCCTCTTCGGCGATGACCTCTCCCGTACAGAAGCCATCACACTTTTCGACGCGGCTGACGCTGCTGGAGTGGACATTCTCGGTATTGGCACAGAAGACAATGGGACCCCTCTCGGCTCCATCCTCACATGGGAAGGACGATTCGGTCTAAACTACGCCTACGACTATGATTGCTCTGAAATGCACGTAGACGTGACGACTGACGGGCAGGGACACCCTATTTTTACCGGGATCAACACAACGACCACCGTTTACTTTGAAAACTATTTCGGCGAAGCCGACGAACAGGCATATTATGTTAACCTTTCAGACCCGAATGCTCCTCCGGACTGGACAGTCCTGGCAAATCTGGGGTCAGGAATGTGCCTATCAGGTGACCCCGCAATCGTTGAATTTACAACACCCAATGGTACAATCGTGATTCTGGACGGGAGCGCGAATACTTATGACGGTTATGCCTACTGGACCCAGGAAAGGTGGGATGTTCTCTACAACGAGGTCGTTTACCTTTTTGAGAATTGATGGGCAATTCCCGGGAAGTGGAGCGCAAACTCTGACGAGCGTCTCTCTTTGACATCGTCGCCACCTATTTTTTCAGATGGGTGGTTGTGCCCAGTGAAGATTATTTCTTCCCCAAAAGGCTCAATCACCCATCATTTTTATTTAAGCTATGCCAGTTTTCCCAGAATATACGAAAAAGATACTCCATGACGCAGACAAGAAGGAAATGCTATCATCATCAAAGACGCATAACCCGTGAGAAAAGAAAAAAGTCAGGAGTAATCCGGAAATCACCGCAATACATCGAATTAAATATGGCACTTCTTAAATTGAGTTTTTCAAAAACGACGGGGAGGAGCAAATGAGGAGAACATTTAACTCAATATTATTTCTCTGTGTCTTCATTCTTATGGGGACGACGTCCTTAACCTATGCAGGTCTCATCATCACGGAAGTAGACGGAGGAAAGGTCGTCGTCTCGAAGGGGAAGCTCAAATCGGTCTCTCCAGACGACCCCCACGTCACCGTCCTGGACGCGAATTCCGGCACGTTAACCGTCATGGACATGTCGAAGAAAACTTACGCAAGCGGGACCGTCGATGAGTTCTGCAAGGGATTCAAAAACTCTCTTCAGAAGGTTATGGAGGGCATCCCGCCGGAGCAGCGAAAAATGATGGAGCAGTACATGGCCCAGATGAAACAGCAGGGAGGGGGAGTTGAGTCCGTCAGGGTAGCGAGGAGCGGAAAGGGGAAAACGGTGGCAGGATACGAGACGGTCAGGTTCACCGTCACGAGGAACGGTGAACTCTACGAGGAACACTACGTGACGTCGGACCGGTCACTCCTGAAAGAGTTCGGCGATTTCGCAAAATTCTCCCGAACCTTCTCCCGGATGGAGGCATGCCTCTCGGATGCCATGTCCGGAGTTCCGACGAACGCCCCCGAGACATCTCCCGAATACAGGAAAATATCAGAAGCCGGTTACACTCTCCTGGTCGTCAACTACAGCACGGGAACCCCCCGGGTTGAAGAAGAAGTGGTCAAAATCGAGAAAAAATCGATCCCCCCATCCGAATTCCTCCCTCCGGAGGGGTTCAGGGAAGTGTCCTTCTCCGAGATGATCGAGTTCGAGAGGGAATGAACGGCCCCATAGACACCAGGGAAAACTCTCGCTCAAACCCCGGGTACCCTCCGCAAACGGAGTGGTAATTTCCGGATGGGATTCTTTTCTCTCCTTAACGATGGGATGAAAGTAAAGCGGCTGGTCGTTCGGGAGAAGGAATTCCCCTGAAAGCTCTTCACCCCTCCCGTTTCCTCTTTTCTATCTGTATGACGCTCGTCAAGAGAGTCGAGTTGGGAATGAGGATGATTTCCGAATCCGTCTCCACAGTGGTGTAACGGAGGTCGATGCCCTTTATCTCTCCCCTCACACCCGCCACTGAGATTGTGTCTCCCCTGGAGAAGGGCCTGTAGAGGATGATGAGAACACCGCCAAGGAGGTTGGAGAGGGCATCCCTCAGGGCGAATCCGAGGGCAAAGCCGGTCAGTCCGAGGCTGGCCACAATGGCGGAGACGTTGACTCCAAGCGCGGCAAGTGCGGTGATTCCCCCGATGAGCGAAAGGGCGTAGTAAGCCGACCTCCCGATGAGCACGACGATGTCCTTCCGGCTCTCGTCAAACCGGCGGCTCGCCCTCACAATTCCACTCTTCGCGAGGGCTCCCGCTGCGACGAAGCCCAGGAAGATAAGGAGAGCTACCGAACCTTTCATCGCGATGGTGCTCAGTTTGGAAAGAAACTCCTCGCCGATTCTCTGCGGAACCATGATCTTTACCTCTCAGATTGAGTCCTTATCCCCGCCAACTCAGAGCCACTTTTTCCTCTTGAAATATATGAAGAGAGAAATCCCTATGACGAGAAAGACCATCCATACCGCCGGGTACCCCCACTTCCACTCCAGTTCGGGCATGTGCCTGAAATTCATCCCGTAGACACCCGCAAGGAAGGTCAGCGGGATGAATATGGTGGCGATGGCGGTGAGGACCTTCATCACCTCGTTCATCCTGTTGCTCACGCTGGAGAGATACACGTCGAGGATCCCCGCAACCAGGTCCCTGAGGGACTCAACCATCTCGATGACCCGAATCGTGTGGTCGTAGAGGTCCCGCAGGAATATCCTCGTCGAGTCGCCGACGAGAGAATTCTCGCCCCTCTCGAGAGAAGAGACCACTTCCCTCAGGGGGAATATTGATTTTCTCAGCTCAATGAGCTTTCTCCTGAGAGAGTGGATTTGCCGGAGGAGGGCCGGGTCGGGATTTTCGAGGGCCTTATCTTCAATCCCTTCGACCTCCTCTCCAATCTCGTCCAGGACAGCAAAGTAGTGGTCCACGACAAGGTCGATGAGACAATAGGCAAGGTAGTCCGCCCCCTGGGCCCGTATCCTTCCCATCCCCTTCCTCAGTCTCTCCCTGACGGGCTCGAAGAGGTCGCCCGCTCTCTCCTGGAAGGTGATGAGGAGACCCTCCCGGAGAATGAGACTTATCTGTTCGACATCGAGCTCTTCATTCCCTCTCCTGTAATGAATCATCCTGAAAATGACGAAAAGATAGTCGTCGAACTCCTCGACTTTGGGCCTCTGACCCGGATTGACGATGTCCTCGAGGACGAGAGGATGGATGGAAAATCTCTCACCCACCTTCCTCACCGGTTCAACCTCGTGTATCCCCTCAATATTCAGCCAGGCAACGAGCCCGTCGTCCTCTAACTGTGAGACAGCCTCTTCCACTGTCTCCGGGTGAGACTCGCTATACGCCTCTCTCCCGAACTTGATGAGTATCACTCTTAACGGCTCATCCGGCCTTTCCACCCGGGGGACAACCGTCCCGGGAGGGAGGCCGGCCTCCCTGATTCTTCTCCTCCTCTTCTTCTCCATACCCACCTCTGAGATTCGTGTCTTCCTCCCTTTATTCCGAATATATCGGAATCGGATGAAAACCGTCAAAAGAACCCATGGTGACCGGGGCGCCCCGGATGGAGGGCAATTAACGCTGGAATAAGCCAACACCGGGAAACGGGGAAATTCTTCCCCGGAGGGAAACTTTCTCCGGGAAACGCTCATCAACTCGGGAAAAGGGAAAGGGGCGGAGCCATGAAAAAATTTCTTACCGCGCTTCTCATCATCCTCCTCTTCTCTCCGGCAGCCCGGGGAGAAGTCAAAGGAGAGGTGGTGGAATACCAGGCAGGCGGCAAAAAGATGGTGGGCTACATCGCCTACGACAAGAAATTTTCGGGGAAGAGGCCGGGCATCCTCATCGTCCACGAGTGGTGGGGACACAATGAATACGTCAGGAAAAGAGCCCGGATGCTCGCCCGTGAAGGCTACGTGGCCCTGGCGCTCGACATGTACGGCGAGGGGAAACAGGCTTCACACCCGAAGGACGCGGGCCGATTCGCCAGAGAAGTGCGGGAGAACTTTCCCCTCATGAAGGAGAGGTTCGAAGCCGCCCTTTCCATTTTGAAAGAGCACCCCCTCGTTGACCCCGGGCGGGTAGGGGCTATCGGGTACTGCTTCGGGGGAAGCGTCGTCCTCTCGATGGCCCTTCACGGCGCCGACCTGAGAGGGGTGGCGAGCTTCCACGGGAGCCTTTCCGTCACACCACCTCCGGAGAGTATGCGGGTGAAGGCGAAAATCCTGGTCCTTCACGGAGGCTCGGACGTGCTCGTTCCGAAGGAGCAGGTCGAGAGATTTCGGAAGATGGTTCAGGACGCCGGGGCAGACCTGACGTTCGTGGAATACCCCGGGGCGAAGCACAGCTTCACGAACCCTGACGCCGACGCCTACGCTGAGAAGTTCGGCATTCCCGTGGGATACGACCCCGACGCGGACAGGAAATCGTGGGAGGAGATGAAGAGGTTCTTTTCCCGGGTCTTCGGGAAT
>RFHC01000256.1 GCA_003696505.1 Deltaproteobacteria bacterium | reverse complement strand
GGGACTTCGAAACGAGGAGGACCATAAAGCAGACGACGAGCAACCTCGTCCTCGAAGGCGTGCGCCGCATTGACGAGTTGCGGAAGTTGAGAGAGACTTCCTCCCACACGGAAGATTCGGTGGAACTTCTCAGAGACCCGTCGGAAGTCCCCATGACGTCGAACCCGGTTGTCCGGGAAGTCCTGATGCTCCTCGAATTCTATCATCGAATAGACGAGATTCTCGACGCCTCGAGTTTCCCCGATTACGAGGTTCTCAAGGTCCTTTACACGCTGAAGAAGAGGGGCTTCATCCGGGTGGGGCGGTTCGAGAAAAAGCCGGAAAAGAGGGAGTTCCTCGACACGGAAGAGATCGTCCGTCTCCGGTCGAAGATAGAGGCGGAGAGGAGCAGAGCAACCCACTCCAACATTCTCGGGAAAATAGTCTTCTTCATCCCTGACGACTTCGTCCTGAACAACCTGATTACGGCGCTGAACAGGTTCTCCGAGTTCGAACTGGACAGGTACTTTTTCACCATTCAAAACAGGGGGGGAGACCCTCTCATGGGAACCTTCGGATACCTCAACCTGGGAGAGAAGAGCAGGGTAGCGCTCCTCTCATTCAGGACGAAAAAGGAGTTCTCCCCTCTCTGGCACACTGTATCATTCGGCACGCTGGGGACTATCGTTCTTCTGAAGGACGAGGTGAGCAGTTCAATAGAAGACCTCCTTGCCGTGACGGAGTTTGCCCGCGTCAGGGGAATCCCGAACATCCTGGGAATCGTCGGGAGAGACTTTTCTTCATTTGGAATGGGGAGCAACTACCTGAAACTCCTCACCCAGAGAGTGGAGAAACTCGGGTCGAACATATACATCAAAGAAGTGGAGACGATCACTCCCGAAACGATACAGGACGCGGTGAGGGAAAGTCTCGAGCTCTATCTCGACACGTGGGAGAAAAGAGATGATAGACCTTCACATCCATACGATATTCAGTGACGGGGAACTCATCCCGTCAGAAGTGGTTTCCCGCTGCAGGGAGAAGGGGTACAGGGCGCTGGCGCTTACCGACCACGTCGATTCGTCAAACCTGGAGCACGTCCTGACGAACATGGTCCGGGTGTGCGGGGACCTGACCCGCGAATCGGGACTGACCGTTCTTCCCGGAGTGGAAATCACACACGTCCCCCCCTCGATGATTCCGGCTCTCATTGAGGAGTCGAGGAGGCTGGGGGCCGTCGTCGTTGTCGTTCACGGGGAGACAATCGTCGAACCCGTCCCGCCGGGGACGAACAGGGCGGCGATAGAGGGGAACTGCGACATCCTGGCCCATCCTGGCTTGATTAGCCGGGAAGAGGTTCGGCTGGCAGCGGAAAAGGGGGTGTCTCTGGAAATAACGTCCCGGGGAGGACACTCCTACACCAACGGTCACGTGGCAAAGCTCGCCCGGGAAGAAGGGGCGCCTCTCGTCTTTAACACGGACTCCCACGCGCCCCGCGACTTCGTCACGAAGGAAAGCGCGGTAAAGATACTTTCCGGCGCGGGCTTGACAGGGGAAGAGATATCTGAAATCTTTACCAGGTCGGAAGAAATCGTGCGCAGGGGGGTTGAAGCGTGGCAAAGAAGAGGGTGACGAAGAAAGAGCTGAAGGAACCCGACGAGATTCTCTCCTTCCTTCAGAAGTGCTCCCGGTTCGTATCCCGGTACAGGTACCACGTCGCCGGAGCACTCGTTGCCTTTTTCCTCGCAGTAGGAGTTGTTTACGGTTACGTCACGTATCAGAGAGTGACGGAGTCGCGGGAAAACGCGAAACTCTGGGACCTGGTCTCTTCTCTCCCCGAGAAAGCGTACTCACTCACGGAAAACGATTATCAGAAACTCGTGATGCTCAAGTCCCACCTGGAGGACTTCGAGAAGGAGGTCTCCACACCCACCGTCCTCCTCTACGTGAAGTACTACATCGCGGACATCGACTACCGCCTCGGGTACTACAACCAGGCGGCGGAGAAGTACCGGGAGGTCCTCGAGAAGGCGGGAGAGGTTTCCGAACTGCGATATCTCTGCCACCTGGGGCTCGGGTACAGCCTGGAGGCGCTCGGGAAGTACGCGGAGGCGCACGAGCACTTCAGGAGAGCAGAGGAGGCAGCTCTCGACTCATACAACAGGGCAGTTGCTGCCGTGGGCGCGGCCAGGACCCTCGAGGAGCAGGGCAAGAAAGCGGAGGCACGCGCCCTTTACGAGAAGGTGGTGAAGGAATATCCAGATTTCCCGGAAAAGGGTTTCATCGAGGTTCACCTGGCAACCCTTTCCTGATTCTTCATGCCCGTTAACGTCGCTTTCCTCTGGCACATGCATCAGCCCCTCTACCGGGACCCCGATGAGGGGATTTTCATCCTCCCCTGGGTCCGCCTCCACGCCGTCAAAGACTACCTCTTCGTCGCACGGATGATGGAGAGGTATCCCCGTGTCAGACACACGGTCAACTTCGTGCCCTCCCTCCTCCTTCAGATAGAGAGTTACCGGAAGGGCGGGAAGGACATTTACCTCGTCCTCTCGGAAAAGGATACGGGGCAACTCTCCCCGGACGAGCGAACCTTCGTTGTGGACCGCTTCTTTTCCGTTTCTCCAAAGATACGGAAACGTTATCCCCGCTACGATGAACTTCATTCCCTCGCGCAGAGAGCACGTCGGGAGGGGAGGTCACCCGCTGAAATGTTCGGGACTCAGGAATTGAGAGACCTTATCGTCCTTTTCAATCTCGCCTGGGTCAACCCGATTCACGACGGCGAATTTCCCATCCTCAGGGAACTCCGGGAGAAGGGGAGGCTTTACACCGAAGAGGAGAAACAGTTTCTCCTGGACGTCCACGCGGAAATTCTCTCCCTCGTCATCCCTGCCTGGAAGAATCTCGCCTCCCGGAAAGTCGTGGACCTTTCCACGTCGCCCCTTCACCATCCCATCCTCCCCATCCTCGTAGACAGCAGCGACTGCGTCCCTCCCGGTGTCAAACTCCCGCCCGGCCTGAAGGTGAGCTTCCCGGAGGATGCGCGGAGACAGGTGAGGGAGGGTATCCGGGTTTTTCGCGAATTTTTCGGGGAAAAAACGTCGATTCTCTGGCCCCCCGAGGGGTCGGTATCCGAAAAGGCCCTCCACATCCTCAAAGAGGAGGGAGTGGAGATTGCCTTTTCCGACGAGACGGTCCTCTTTTCCTCCCTGGGGATTGAGGGGAAACGGGACGAGAGGGGCATTCCCTCGTCCTGGCGGGACCTTTACGTTCCCTGGCTTGCGCCCGGTGGCGGACCGATTCTTTTCTTCCGCGACCACGCGCTCTCGGATTACATCGGTTTTTCCTACCAGTCGATGCCGCCGGACGAGGGTGCGTCCCACCTCGTTTCTTCACTGGAAAAAATTCACGATTTCATTGAAATTCAAAGAGAAGATCCAGATAATTTCATAGTTTCTCTTATATTTGATGGCGAAAATCCCTGGGAAAACTACGATAATTACGGGATTGACTTCCTCGAATGCCTCTTTCGGTGCCTCGAGGATTCGGGAAAAGTGACGGTCACTACCTTCAAAGACTTTCTCCGCTCGACGGAGGGGAAAACAGTCAAAGCCCTCCCGCGCGTATCGCCTGGGTCATGGATAGACGGGACATTCCGAATCTGGTTCGGTCACGAAGAGGATTTTCGGGCCTGGCAGGAGGTTGTCCGCGCGAGGGAAAAACTCGAGAAGGGAAAAGACAGTGTATCCTGCGAGAGGGCGCTCGAGTCCATCCTCGTGGCGGAAGGGTCGGACTGGTACTGGTGGTATGGAGACGACCATCACACGGAAAACCTCGATGAATTTGATTCACTTTTCAGGAAATATCTAATAAAAGCTTATCTTGAACTTAATGTTAACGTTCCAAACAGCCTGAACCAGAAAATTTATTCTCCCAGACGGATTTCCAGGGTCGTTCCGGGAGAATACATATTGAAACCGAGGGGATTCGTCACCCCTGTGGTGGACGGACGGGTAACCGATTTTTACGAATGGGTGGATGCCGCTTCCTTCCGAATGGAGAGAGTCTTCGGGGCGATGCACCCGGGCGGCGTGGGGATTGTGGACCGGATTTTCGCCGGTTTTGACAGGGAAAGGCTTTCCCTCCGCGTTGACCTGTGCGATGAGATTAAAAAGACGGACTTAACCGTGACGGTTTCCCTCGTTTTCGGGGAAAGGGCTTTCACTTTCTGCCTGTCACCGGGAGAAAAAAAGATTGTGGAAAAGCGGGAAGTCCCTGAATTCGTGGACGCGGAATTCGAGTCGATTCTGGAAGTTTCGATTCCCATCTCCCGACTTCCCCATGTTAAAAAGGGAAAAACCCGGGAAATTCGTTTTTCCCTTCGTGCAGGGCCGGGAGAGGTCATCACAGAATTTTCTCCCCCTGAAGGAAATTTCGTCGTCGTAATTACTCCCCAGGACCCGTCGCTGACGGAGTGGTTGATTTGAGAACGGCCTTTTTCATCATCGCCGTTTCCCGACGGTCCGAAATAAGGTCCGATAATGTATATTATGTAAACCAAACTATCCATCGGGAATTCAGGGGCTCGATTACTGCCCCTTCCCTCTCGCATTAATTAAGATTCAGTTACCTATTTCACGTTGAAATGATAATGAAGGTCCACTTCATGTAGATTTCGTCTTCCCGGCTGTAGAGGTCGTCGAGAAATTCTTCGACGAGGACTTTCTGTCGGGAATACGGCTGTCGGGGAAATAGTCCCGATGCCTGTGCGGGAATGGAGAGAAAATCCCTGATAAATTCCCTTGAGGCGGGAAAGATGTAGTCCGTGGTGAAGTGGTCCACCCTCTCCCCTTTAAGAAAAGAGAAAAGGTCTGAGAGGGAGAATGCGCCATATCTGTATTTAAAATCCGGGAAGTGCTTCTTCACGACGTCGCTTCCCTCGATGTCGCTCAAACCGGAGTAAAAGGAAATAGCTACCTTACCCCCGGGATTCAGGAGAGAAAAGGCCTCTCTTAAACTCTTTCTGAAGTTCGGAATGAGAAAAATTGATGCAGTGTAAAAAATGGCGTCAAACTTTTCCATGAAATATTCTTTCAGATTTTCCGCGTCGCCCAGGACGAAGACGATGTTATCCCGATGACCGTACTT
>RFHC01000255.1 GCA_003696505.1 Deltaproteobacteria bacterium | reverse complement strand
CCCCCTTCTGAGAGAGACCCTCACGGAAAAGGGACTCCCCTCCACCGTCGTCGAGGTGGACGTGGGAGAACCCCTTTCAGGGAGGGTCACGGGGAGAATTTCCGCCTTTCTGGAGATGCTCCGGCAATGAGCGTCCTTTCATACATCGTCAGCTATTCCATCGCCGGGAAGCTCCTCCTGAGAGCGAGGAGGTTACGGGACTCCCGGAGCCTCTCCCGGGCACGCTGGGACACCTCCCTCATCGCGCCGCCCCTCAAAATTTCCGCCTGGACCAAGGAGCTCATCTCCCGCCACTACCTGAAGGGGAGATACGTGGAAGGGATAAAGCCCGTCGCCTGGGTCACGTCCGGCGCCCCCGTGGAATTCCTCACCGCTCTCGGATTATGCGTCCTCTACCCGGAAAACCACGCCGCCCTCTGCGGGACGAGGCGCGTCGTGGAGGAACTTTCCGAAGCAGCGGAGTCGAAAGGCTACTCCCGGGACCTCTGCTCCTACGCCCGGGCCGATATCGGGGCTCTCCTCACGGGGAAGACACCCGTCGGCAAACTTCCCCGGCCTGACCTTCTCGTGGCGTGCACGAACATCTGTCAGACAGTCCTCTACTGGTATCGGGTCCTGGCCGAACACTTCCGTGTCCCCCTCGTCGTCATTGACACTCCGTTCATCTACGAGGAGGCGACTCCGCAGGCAGTGGAATACGTGAAAATCCAGATTGAACAGGCCATCACGACCGCTGAGAAGGTTGCCGGGAGAAAGCTCTCCTGGTCGCGCCTGACCCGGACTCTCGAACTTTCCCGGGAGGCCGTGGTCCTCTGGGGAGAAGTGCTCTCGCGGGGACGACACGTGCCCTCCCCCATCTCCGTTTTCGACCAGTTCATACACATGGCCCCCGTCGTCGAGATGCGGGGGGAAGAGGAAACGGTGCGCTTTTACAGAGCCCTCCTCGACGAGGTGGAGCAGAGGATAAGGAAAGGGATGAGCGCCGTGAGAAACGAGAAAAAGCGGGTCCTCTGGGACAACCTCCCCATCTGGTACCGCCTGAGGGCCCTGGCTGAGAGGCTGGCTGCGCGGGGAATCGCCATCGTGGCGTCTACCTATACAAATGCCTGGGCACAGCTTTCAGACCTCATGGACCCTTCCCGGCCCGTCGAGTCGATGGCGCGGGTCTACCTCTCGCCAATCCTCAACAGGGGGGCCGGCTACAAGCTCTCTCTCATGAAGGAGATGGTGAGAGAATACTCACTGAACGGAGTCATCCTCCACTCGGACCGGTCGTGCAAGCCATACTCCATCGGGCAGGTGGACCAGAGAAAACTCCTCACCCGGGAACTGGGCGTCCCCGCTCTCCTCCTCGAGGCGGACCACGCCGACCCCCGCTCCTTCTCGGAGGAGCAGGTTTTTTCCCGTCTCGATTCATTCGCCGAGATGCTGGGGGCCTGATATGCGCGGGGAAAAGTTCGCCATCGGAATCGACGTGGGCTCGACAGCAGTAAAGCTGGTCCTCATTTCCGGGGACAGGAAGGTGGCTCACTTCGCCGTCGAGCCCACTGACCCGAGGATATCGGAGCAGGCATCCCGTCTCATACGGGAAGCCAGGGAGAAAGCGGGCGAGGAAGTTCCCGTCGTCGCCACAGGCTACGGGAGGAAACTGGTCAGGGAAAAAGCACGGGAAGTGACGGAAATTTCATGTCACGCCAGGGGCGCCTTCCATTTCCTCGGGAGAGAGGGGACGCTCATCGACATCGGTGGGCAGGACAGCAAAGTCATCTCCGTCGGGGAGGGAGGAACGGTCCTCGACTTCGTCATGAATGACAAGTGCGCGGCAGGGACAGGGAAGTTCCTGGAAAACGCGGCGGTCAGGCTTCGCCTCTCGGTGGAAGAGATGGGAGACATCGCCGCAGGAACCAGGGAGGAAGTCTCCATATCGAGCACCTGCACCGTCTTCGCCGAGTCGGAAATCGTCTCCCTCATCGCGCAGGGGACGGATGTCCCGTCCATCGTCCGGGGACTCCACCGGGCCCTCGTCAAGAGGGTGGTCGCCATGGCCCGGACTCTCACCGTCGCCCCCCCGGTCATGCTGTCAGGCGGCGTTGCGAAAAACAGGGGGATTCAGCAAATCCTCTCCGAAGAAGTGGGGTTGGAGGTGCTCATCCCGGAAGACCCCCAGATCACCGGGGCCGTGGGAGCCGCCCTTTTCGGACTCGATACGTGAAAACGCCCGGGAGAGGCCCGGGCGCTCCTTCGGGGCGGGGAGATTTCCCTCACTTCAGGTCGTCGATGGAGGCGCCGAAGTTGATGTGGTAGGGCTTCCCTTTGATAACGAGGGCGGGGACTGACTTCACGCCGTACCCTTCGGCCTCCGCGATTCTCTCCTTCGCTTCAGCCAGGTGAACCACCTCCACCTCGAACCTGTCCCTGTCGAGGGCCGAGAGAATCTCGATTTCCGCGTCGACGCAGACGGGACATCCCGCGTGGTAAAAGATAGCTTTTTCTTTCGGCATTGGTCACACCTCCTTCCCCTTATGGTTTCTCATTCCCCTCTTTTCTCTCCGGGGAATGGACGGTAAGCGTTTTTACGAAACGAAACGGTCCACCTCCTTCAGGGCATTAGATGGGTCCTTTTCCGCCTCGTGGTCCGGGCAGTCGACCCTCAGAAGGAGCCCTCCCAGGGGAGCGTCAACCAGGGCACAGTGATGGGGCCTTTCCCGGTCGTCGTGCACGTGCGGCTGGAAGTACCGGCAGGTGAGGCACATTCTCGCTTCCTGCACGATTCCCCTTTCCTGGAAGGAGAGGATGAGTTTCAGGAGAAAGCGAAAAAGGACAAGCTTCTCCGCTGCCTCCATCCCTCCCAGAATCTCAGAAAAGACGCGCTCAATTTGAGGGGCCTCCACCGATTTCATGCCCTTTTCCGTCAGAGAAACGACGACGCGACGCCGGTCATCAGCGTCTTTCTCTTTTCTTGCAAATCCCTTCTCCACGAGAGCATTCACGGAATCGCTTACCGTTGCGGGAGTGAGATTAACCTTCCGGGCGAGGTCTCCCACAGCGGCCTTCCCTTCTCTCCCAAGGACCCTGATAATTTGAAACTGAACCGCAGAAATCCCTGCGCTCATTGCCTCTTTCATGAAGGATGCCCGACCGGCCATAATCACTCTCTCGAGAGCATCTGACAACCTCTCTTCGAGCGATCCCGTCTCCTGTTCAAATTTTCTGTCCGGTTTCCTTTTCATCTTTCTGCTCCTCTTGTTATTTAGGATTCCTAAATATATGTGTCGGTTTCATATCCTTAACCAATTTTCCTTTCTGGGTCTATTCTTTCGGGCTACCGATTTGAAGGGTTCAAAAAAATGAGCACTCCCCCGGATAACTGTCCCTGCGTTCCCTTCCCTCTGCCTCCTCCAGCCTCCGTTTGAGTTCTTTCTCCCTGAGGAAGCGCTCCGTCACGTCCCTGATGATTGCGGCCACACCTTCCGGTTTCCCTTCGTCATCGAATATCATGACGACGGTAAACTCGATGGAAATCCTCTCTCCGCCCTTCCGGAGAGCCGGCACGCCGAGGAGGGAATCGCCGTATTTCGTCTGGCCCGTTTCCATGGACCGGGCGTAGCCCTCCCAGTGCCTCTCGCGAAGTTTCTCCGGGATGATGATGTCGAGGGAGGCGCCCAGGGCTTCCTCCTTCGAGAAGCCGAAAATCCTCTCAGCCCCCCTGTTCCAGAGGCGAATTTTCCCTTCCCCGTCGGAGAAGATGATCGCGTCGCCTGCCCCTTCGATTATTTCCCGGTACAACCTTTCCATGTTTTTCATGACGCCCTCCCTGTGAAAATCGAGCGGTGATGGTTCCCGCCGCCCGGTGGGACGGGAGCGGATAACCTTCGACTATGCTCAGGTCTCACCGCTCCCCTACAGGTTTTTTCAATACCTGTTTACCGGATTCCAATCTGCAATTTCTCATTCCGCATTCCGCATGTATGAAAGCGCGCACCGTGTCAAGGGCACACAACTCCTCTCCGGTTAATTTCTCTTT
>RFHC01000254.1 GCA_003696505.1 Deltaproteobacteria bacterium | reverse complement strand
GCCCCGTGGCAGGAGAGACAGTTGTCCACGCCGGAGAAGGTAAGCGTCCCATCCGTGCTCATCTCCAGTGGATGGTGGGACTGGTCGTCGTAATTCTGGGGGCTGGAATACCCGTCGAAATACTGCTCGATATCCGGACCGCCGAGACCCTGGAAACCGGAGGTGTGTTTGTGACAGGTCGTGCACCTCGTCGTCCTGTTGACGTGGTTTCCTGCGTTATCCGTCGTCCGGTTGTACGTGTAGGTCTGGTTGTGGCAGACCTCACAGATTCCATATGTGCTCGTTCCGGGCTGAGCGTAAGACCCTGTAGCAAACCCGGTGAGGGAATTGAAGGTTATCGAATCGAGATTCGTCGTGTTATTGGGCCTCCCGTAGGCGTCTGAGCCTGCCGTGGAATCGGAAGCGCTCTTCGGAGCATTGACCGCAGAGCGAATCATGTAATACCTGTAGACCGTTCCCTTCGCATCTCCGTGAGGATCGTGGCAGTCGACGCACTTGGGCGTGAAAGGCCAGGTGTAATTCGCATTGCTCCCGAAGACTGATTCCGAGTGGGTCTGAATTCCCGTTGCCTGGGTGGCGGCATCAGGATTCGTCGGATTCGTTCCGTGGCAGTCGAGGCAGAGGCCGTCGATGTTCTGTGCCCATTGCCCGAGGCGGAAGGGGTCAGTCGGGTCTTTCGTCGTGTGTGACGCATTGGGGTCATGGCACTTATAGCAGTCTGAAGTCAAGCCAACCTGGTAATTTGAGAACCCGGCAGGTGGATTCCCGGAACCCGGGTAGGGACCGCTCGCCGCATCCCTTCCGTGACCAGATTCTTTATATTCAATAACATCAACAGGATTAGGCGTCCCCGGGGTACCGTAATCATTCTGAGGTTTATAAGGCATTTCCGTTCCCGCGTGGCAGGAGAGGCAGCCGTTCGGGAGGGTCCCACCCCATCGAGGTGTGTCTGACCCGTGGCAGGAGACGGAGCAGGTATGGGTCGCGGGGTCGTAACTCCCCGAGGCAGTCGTCCCGTCAAACACCACATCAACCGTTCCGTTGACGTGGACGTCGGACTTTATTGTCCTCCCGGACACATACGTTCCGGAAACAGTGTCGAAGTGGCACACAGAGCACTCGTACTTCTCCACAGAGACGTGGATGCTGTGGCTGTTCCCCTTGGGATTCCCGTTCGGGTAATCGGGCATACCGTACTCCACCGTGCCCGATGTCGTCCCCGTCCCGTGACACCCGTTGCATCCGAGGGATAAGCCCCACCTGGGTTGCTGATATGTGGAGGGAATTCCGTCGGAGTGGCAGTAGACGTTTTGACAGCTCCCGCCTCCCGAGTAATAGGGCTCAGGTCTCGTCTCACCAACATATGTACTGTTGCCAATTACGCCAAACTTCGTTGACACACCATTGGGGCTGAATTTCACGTTCAGCGTATCGTTTTGATGGTAGTTCAGGCCGGCGTCGTTGTTGGGAGCTGACCCGTAGTGACACTCGGAACAGGTGAAGGAATAAACGGAACTGGAGTGCTGGGGGGCGCCGCTTTTCTGTCCCACGTGCTTCGGGTGACTGTCAATAGCAACATGATAAACATTGGGAACGAAGGTATCTGGGTAGTATGGCTGGGTCCCGTCGCTCGGCGGGAACCCGTGGCACATCCGGCACGAGGCGCCGATGGAGTTGTGGAAGTGGCAGTCGGTGCAGGCCGTCGTGTCCGAAGAGCGATGCTGGGAAATCGTGTCCGGCGGCTTGATGATGGATGAGTTGTTGTTATATGCAGGACTGATGTCGCTGAAGCGGACGGGCGTGCCCGCGTCGGAATAGGCGTGACAGGTCGTGCAGATTTGCCGCGAGCGGGCGTCATCGCGGGAGCGGGCTCCGGGAGGGAGGGGATTCGACATGTTCGTGGAAGGAATTGCCTCCGTCAGCGTCTTCCCGCCCAGATCTCTCCTGATGAAAGCCTGGAAACTGTTGGGTTCCCAGTTGTGAGGGTCGTGGCAGTCGCGGCAGGGGAGCTTGTCGTACTGGTCAAACTCCGACCCCGTGGCCGGGTCGGCTGTCTTGAAATAGTGGCCTCCTGTGTTGTCCGGGGGAATCGGTCCCGTATAGACCCCGTAGTTCGTCGTGTCCACGTTGGGGGAGTTGTTCGGAGGGTCGTTCTCGTAATAGCCGGCGACTTCCCCGCCCGGCGGGTCAGACACCCAGTCTCCGTTTCCGGGAGTGCCGTTTTTCATGCCGAAGGCGATGTTCGGCGGACGGTGTGAAGGGCTGTAGTCGTTCTTCACCGGGTCGTTGTCGAGACTGTTGCTGATGGAGTCGTGTTCGTGACAGTCGTAGCAGTTCAGGGTCGGGGCGCCCAGATAGTTGGGACCCGTTGTCCCGTCGGCCTTCAGCTTGCTCCTCTCCTCCGCAAGAGACCTCGCCCAGAGAGCGAAATCCTGAGCACCGTGGGGTTTGTGACATCCAGAACAGACACCGGCAGGAGCAATTCCGGGAATGCGGTTGTAACTCTGGCCCGTCTCGGAGAAGTCGTGGGGCGACCCAGCGACCCCTGCAAAGGCGCTGTAAGAAGAAATAAAGATAACGCTCATCAGGAGAATGAGCGTGAAAGGGAAAAATCGAAATGTCTTCCTCTTCTCCCCGGTCCCCCGGGTTTTTACGAGTCCTGTCACCAGTCCCTCATCCCGTCACCTTTGTCCGCCCTGCCCCAGAAACGCCTCAAGGCCGGAAAAACCGGCATATTTTACCCCTCTCGTGACGACCCTTTCAACAATTTCGTCCGGCAGGTAGCCCCTGCTCAGGTATCCCGCAACGAGAATTACCGCCCCTTCCCGGTCGGAGACGGAGAAACCTTTTTCCTCCAGCGCCCTGACGACACCTGCCGCCTCTTCCAGGAGTTTTCCCCAGGTGAGGGTCACGTCCACCACCTTCCCCGGAGGGACACCCTTTGCCATCCCTTCCCGCACCTTCCGGAAGACGGGGCGGTAGGGAAGCCCCTCTTTCTTCAACCGGAGAGTCTTTTCCAGGACTCTCGAAAGCTGGCGGCAGTCGAGTCCGTAAGAAATGATATCGTCGAAGAATCGATAAAGTTCTTCTTCAGACACGCCACTTTCGACGACCTCCCCGTACAGACCTTTGAGGCGGGTTAGGTCTTCCCCCTTGATTCCGTGCTTCTCGCACAGCGGAGAGATGTCGACGGTGGCGAAGCTTCCCGGCGGAAGCAGAAAAAGAGCGAGGAGAGGAATCGTGATGAGGAGTATCCTGGCGACCTTTCTCCTCAACTGACGTCTCCCTTCGGGACGAGGAGAATCGAGTTCATTCCACCAAATCCGTCAGGCGTTTGCTCAGGCGCCTGCGGGTCGGGGACGAGGAGTCTCCCGTCGATGATAAAATTGTATGAGTAAACTCCCGGCTTGACCTTCAGGTCTATCTCCCAGAGACCCTTCTTCCCCGTCTTCTTCATCGGAAGACCTTTCGGGTCCCAGTTGGTGAAGTCACCCGTGATGGAAACCGTCCTCGCATCGGGGAAGTAAAAGAATATCTTTACCTCTTTCGTCCCCGTCTCCGCCTTCTCCCCTGCCACAGGAGGGGAGGGGGGAGAAGAGGGTCTCGTCAGGTATCCGTAAACCGCCATGATGAGGAAGATGGCGAGGATGGCAGCGAAGGCAGTGACAGTGCGGGTGAGGAAAGCCCAGAGAGATTTTCTCTCCCCTTCGATACTCGCGAGAATGCGCGTTTTCAGGTAGGGGGGAGGGTCCACCATCTTTCCGGGGAAGGTCCGGAGGGCACACTCCACGCCGGAAATGTCCCGGTAGACGCGTGAGCAGTCGGGACAGAGGGAGAGGTGTTTTTCCAGGTCGTCCCTCTCGTCGGGGAGGATTTCCCCGGTGAGGTACCTCTCCATCAACCCTTCGTATCTCGTGCACTTCCTCCTCATACAAAATCCCCGCACTCTTCTTTAACTGTCTGTTATTACAAGGTGTCTGCGTTTTTTGTTACAGGATGAAAAGTCGACCGCAATCACTCCCCCTTCCGATAAAGGTCGCTAAGCATCTTTTTCGCCCTAAAAAGTATTATTTTTGTGTTTGCCATGGAAATCCCCATGACCGAGCTTATCTCCTCGTAACTCATCTCGTGGAAGTAAAAGAGGAGGAGAGCCGTCCTGTACCTCTCGGGAAGTTTCGCGATGAGCCTCTTCAGGAAAGCGGAGTCGGAGAGCGCCTCGGCGATATCCTCGGGATTCCTCGAAGAAGGATTTTCGATGTTTCCCCCCCTCACCTCGTCGATGGGGAGCGTCCTCTCCTTCTCCCGTTTTCTCATCTCGTCTATGCATAAGTTTCTCGCGATGGTGAAAAGCCAGGTGGAGAATTTCTGCTTCGTGTCGTATGTGCGGATAAATCGGTAGGAGCGGAGAAAAACCTCCTGGGTCAGGTCTTCCGCGAGAGCGTAGTCGTTGAAAAAGTGATAGATGAAACTGAAGATGGGACGCTCGTATTTCTCAACGAGGAGGGCGAAGGACTCCCGGTCGCCCCTTCTCACCCGTTTCACGATTCTGACGTCGTCGTCGAATGACATTCCCTCTCTCTGCCTCCCCGCCCCTCGCCCCGTCACAGACAATTATTGTCACAGAGGACATCATCGGACAACCCTGCGTGCAAATTGAAGAGTCAGAAAGGGCACTGCGGGTCCGCTCCGTCTGCGCCTCCCCCGAAGTGGTGAGAAAGCCCGCGGCACCCTCCGCGGCAGCCTTCATAGAAGCGGCACTCCCCGCATTTCCCGGGGGTCCTCCTGACGAGTGATGCCACCTCTTCCCTTTCGGGAGACCCCCAGACCTCCTCCATGCTCTTATCGAGAAGATTTCCCAGTTTTACGAGGTAACTCTCACAGGGGTAGACGCTCCCTTCCCAGTCCACGTAAGCCAGCGTCACCCCGCCCTGACACCCCCCAAATTCCCCTCTCCCCTCCAGAAGGTGAGGTTTGCTCCGGGAAAGAAACTCCCAGAGGAAAAAGTCGTGGACGACGAGCTTCGGGCCCCTGCCGGGAGTCCCTGCAGACAGGGGAAAGAATCGCTCCAGGTAACCGGCGTCGGGAAACGGCGGCACCGGGTCGAGGTTATCCCTCTTCCTGAGGTTGACGGTGCGGAGGGCGACGAGGGCTTCTTCGCCCGCCTCGATGAGGGGCAGGAGGAGGAGAAGCGACCGGTCGGGGTCACCAGGGTCATATTCCGCCCAGAAGAGGGGCCTGTCCCGACCGCGGTCTTCAGGGGTAAAGGACTTCAAGTGGAAAAAAACGTCCGTTCCCGGAAGGGGGTGTCCCCCGGGGGACACGGAGTCCCCCAGGAAAACCTGCACCCGTCCGGGAATTTTCCCCTCCCCGGCGCGGCGCGAGAGGAAGCGGAGGCCATCTTCCGTCTCAACCGTCACCTCCAGGAGGAGAGGAGAAGTGTTTTCCAATTCAGAAAAAATTGCGGAAGCTTTCTCTGCATCGAAGGGAGTCCCCTTCCGGTCCAGGTCCCAGCGCACCCTCAAAGGCAGGGAGAAGTTCACTCTTCCTCCCCGTACCAGCAGTGGGGGTCGGGCTCGTTGAAGTTGCCCGAGACGGCGTAAGCCCGTGCCGTGCATCCACCCAGGCAGGCGGAAAACTTCTCACAGCCGGCGCACTTCTTGCTGGCTTCCTTGTTCCTCACCATGGAAAGGACGGGAGAGTTCTCCCACAGGTCCATCAGGTCGTCCTGGAGAATGTGCCCCACCTTCACCGGGATGAAGCCGCAGGGAGTAATCGTCCCGTCAGGTCCAACGTAGAGGCTCACCTTCCCGCAGACGCTCCCGTCCACGACGCGGCCCTCATCGTCGCGGAGGAGAGAAATCACGGGGTCGTCAAAGAGGAGTTCCAGGTCTTTCACTTCGTCTTTCAGGGGAAGCGCGCGGCGGTAAAAATCACGCCACTCCGAAGGCGTCAGGTCGAGTTCCTCTTTGTTCAGCCCGCCCATTCCCGTGCACTTGAAGTTGTGAAAGTCGAGGACGGATGCGCCCAGGGACCGGGCGAGGTCGATGAGGCGGTCAAAGTCGAGATGGTTGATTTTGCAGATGACGGAGGAAATGGTGAGTTTGACTCCGCCCTCCCTCAGGAGTTTTGCTGCTCTCACAGCCTTCTCAAAACTTCCGGGATGGTTGCGAAAGCGGTCGTGGACCTCCGGGTCTGCGCTGTCGATGGATATCCCGACGGAGTGGAAACCGGCCTCCTTGATTTTCTCAACGACCTTCTCGTCGATGAGAGACCCGTTTGAGTTCATCGTCACTTTCATGCCGAGGGAAACGCAGTGGGAAGCCACCTCGAAGAGGTCTTTTCTCAAAAGGGGTTCGCCCGTCCCGAAGTTGACGAACATGACGCCGGCCTCTGCCATCTTTTCTGCGGCCTCGAGGACCTCCGCCGTGGAAAGTTCCGGTGAGGTATCGAGGCGAGAGAAGCAGTGACTGCAGACGAAGTTGCACCGGGCGGTAAGCCCCCAGTTGACGATGAGAGGAGATGATAAATATTTGAGAGCAGCCATTTTTTTCCCTTTCTCACTCAGATATTATTACATTTCCCGGCAAGACGAAGATTCTGAGGGGGAAAAACTGGGATTGCGGAATGCGGAGTGCGGAATGGGGAATGAGGAATGGGGAGTGCGGATTGCTGATTTCGGAAT
>RFHC01000253.1 GCA_003696505.1 Deltaproteobacteria bacterium | reverse complement strand
TTCAGGAAATGCCGAGCTTCTTCTTCCTGTACCTGAACGTGTGGTGGTTGAGACCGAGGAGGCGGGCTGCCCTGCTCTCGTTGCCCTTTGCCATCCTCAAAGCCTCCTCGAAGTAGCGTCTCTCCAGGTTTCGAAGAATCTCCTCGAGGTTGACCCCGTCCGGCGGGATGAAAGGCCGGGAATCTCCCCGGGAAATCGAATCGGGTTCCCCGGCTCCTTCACCTGAGAGCCCCATGTCAGACGCGCGGAGGAGCGGACCGGGACCGGCCAGGACCCCTCTCTCGATGAGGTTTTTCAGTTCCCGCACGTTGCCCGCGTAGTGGTGATTCAAAAGGGCCTTCTCTGCGTCCACGCTCAGGTCCGTGAAATCTTTCCTGAACTTCCTCGAGAATTCCAAGAGGAAGTGACGGGCCAGGGGGAGGATGTCATCCTTCCTCTCGTTGAGAGAGGGGACCTCCACCTTCACCACGCTCAACCGGAAGTAGAGGTCCTCCCGGAAAGTTCCTTCCTTCATCATGGCGTCCAGGTCCCTGTTCGTCGCGGAGACGATTCTCACCCTCACCCTTCTCTTCTTCGTCCCCCCCACGCGGTAGAACTCCCCTTCGTCAAGGAAACGGAGAAGCTTTGCCTGGGCAGAAAGGCTCAAATCCCCCACCTCATCGAGGAAGAGGGTCCCCCCGTCGGCCTCTTCGATGAGGCCTGCCTTTCCGGACTCCAAGGCCCCGCTGAAAGCGCCCTTCTCGTATCCGAAGAGTTCGCTCTCTATCAGGTCCTTCGGAATGGCCGCGCAGTTGACGGCGATGAAGGGCCCCGCACAGACGGGACTCCTGTAGTGAATCGCCCGTGCCAGAAGTTCCTTCCCCGTGCCGGTGGCCCCTACCAGGAGAACGGGCGTGTCGGGACTCGCCGCAACCGTCTCGACAAAGGCCATCACGTCCTGAATCTTCTCGCTCTCGGCGATGAAGGCAGGGAGATTCTCCTGAAGAAACCTCTCCTGAAGAGCCTGGATCTCTTTTCTCAGCCGTATCGTCTCGAGAGCATTGTTCAGGGTCTTCTCAAGCCCCTCAACCTGGAGAGGTTTGACCACGTAGTCGTGAGCCCCCTCTTTCATGGCCGCGACGACAGTCTCCACTTCTTCGATTGCGCTAATCATGATGACCACGACGTGGGGAGAGCGACTCTTTACATGGCGAAGCGCTTCTATCCCGCTCATGCCGGGGAGTCCCACGTCCAGGAGAACAACGTCCGGCGCCTCCCGTGAAATGGATTGAAGGGCAGGTTCGGCCCGCTCGAACGTTTTCAGGTTGAATTTCTCCCCGAAAAAGAGCGAAATCGACTCCCTTATGGACGGGTCGTCGTCGACGACCCAGAGAGTATAACGGGTCACCTCCGGCTCCTCCTCCTGTCGAGGGGAATCTCAATGGTGAACTCAGCACCCCCCATCTCCGACTCCCCCACGGTGATTGTCCCCCCGTGGTCCAGGATAATTCTACTGCAGATGCTGAGCCCCAGTCCCGTCGTGTCCGATTTCGTCGTGAAGAAGGGTTCGAAAATCCTGTTCCGGTTTTCCGGGGGAATGCCGGGACCGGAATCAGACACCTTAAGGACCACCGTCTCTTCGCCGGCCTCCGTCCGGATGAGTATCTTCTTCGTCCCATCGTGATTACGCATCGCTTCGGCTGCGTTCGTCACCAGGTTCATGACGACCTGACTCAGCAGTTGAGGGTCCCCGTAACACTTGGGGAGGTGAGGGGCCAGGTCGGTCTCCAGTTCGACTCCTCCCTTCTTCACCGTCCCCCCCACCAGATTGAGAGCGCCCCTGACAGCCTCGTTCAGGTTCAGAGGGCGAAAACGCGGAGGAGTGGGACGGGAAAAATCCATCGTCTGGCGGATGACGGAGTCAATCCTCTCCGATGCCGCCCGAATCTGCTCGATGATGTAGAGCCCCTTTTCGGGGTCCTCTCCCTCCTCCAGGACCCTCTTGAGCGCTTTCAGGTAAATATTGATACCCGAGAGTGGGTTCTTTATCTCGTGTGCGATTCCCGCCGTTATCCTCCCCAGGCTCATGAGGCGGTCGTTGATGAGCATCTCCGCCTCCTTCGCCTTCGTTATGTCGATGAAGTTGAGGAGGAGCGCCGTGCCATCCTCGTACTTCACCCTTTTGAGCCGGCAGTAAATCCACTTCATCCTCCTCTTCCCTCCGTCGGACGAGGGAGGGAAGTAGCGGAATTCCGTGTCCAGAGCCTCAATACCCACCTCTTCCACACGGTGGAGGACCCTCTCCAGCCTCTCCACATCTTCAGGATGGATCCCCTGTATTTCTTTAAAACTGAAGGGTGAGGGAACATGCCCGAAGAGCTCCTTCAGGGCAGAGCTCATGTAAGATACTTTCCTCTCCCTGAGGATGAGAGTCCCGAAGTGCGCCGACTCTACCAGACTGCGGAACCTCTTCTCGCTCGACGCGAGCGCATCCTCCGCCTTCAGTCTTAAAACGGCGATGGAGAGGAGGCTTGAGATACGTTCGAGGACCCTCCTGTCTTCGTTCGTGTAATCTCTCTCAGCGTTTGCCAGGGCAATAATACCGATGAGCTCATCCTGAGAAAAAATGGGCAGGGCAATTAACCTCTCAATTGCCTCATGACCTTCAGGGACACCGGGGAAGCGCGGGTCAGAGGCCACGTCGTTGACGATGAGGGGTTTCCCCTCCCGGAGAATCCATCCGATGAGGCCTCTTTCCCTTGAAAAAACAGGCGTCTTCGACTCGCCTCCCGCCCACACATCGCCGGAATAAACGGGAGCCACGAGGTTCCCCGTCCTCGAATCGACGAACCCGACGAAACCGAGAGTGCTCCCCGTGAGCTTCCTGGCGTAGTCGAGGCCGAGGTGAGCAACCCGCTCGAGAGACAAAGAC
>RFHC01000045.1 GCA_003696505.1 Deltaproteobacteria bacterium | reverse complement strand
GTTTTACTATGGTTTTATGAATATCATCAACGTCTCTGTCCGTCAAGGTCCTGTCATCTGACTGGAATATGATTCTCAGTCCCACGCTCTTTTTCCCCGCACCCAGTTTTTCGGAAACGAAGACGTCGAAAACGTAGACTTTCCTGACGAACTCATGAACCCTCTTCACGTACTCGACGATGTCTCCCACGGGGATGTCGTAGGGGAGGACGAAGGAAAGGTCCCTCTCGACGGGAGGATATTTCGAGATGGGAGTGAATTTGGCCGTCTTCTCCGGGACGTCGAAGAGTTTCGTCAGGGAAAACTCACAGTAATAGAAGTCTCGCTCGAGGTCAAATATTTTTAAAACCTCTGAGTGAACTTTACCTATATAACCAATTGTTTTCCCGTCGATAATTATGATGCACGATTCTCCTTCTTCGAACAGGGGGGGCGTCTTCGCCGGCGCAATAACCGTTTCCCTCTTCCCGAGTCGGGAGAAGAGGTTTTCCAGGACACTCCGGGCGAAGAGGAAGTCCACCTCCCTTCCTCTGTTGACGTGCGTTTTCGGGTAGAGGTCTCCGCTCAAGATAAAACCTACCCTGTATTCCTCATAGAGGCTTTCTTTCATGGCCCGGGAAAAGACCTTTCCGGCTTCAAAGATTCTCACGTCCCTCTCGTAGTGAGAGAGGTTGTGTGAAAGTGCCTTGACGAGGCCGGGGAAAAGGGACGGTCTCATGACCTGGGTCTCTTCAGAAATGGGATTGGCAATTCGAATCGGTTCTTCTTCGAAGTCGGGGAGAAACTTTTTCATCGTTTCGTAAAGTTTCCCCGACATGAAAGAGAAGGTCACGCACTCGGAGAAACCGAGGGTGGAGAGAATTTCAGCAGTCTTTTCACGGAAGAGGAAGAAATCATGGTCTTTCGACGTGTGGGGCGCGCGGGCAGACGGGTACGTCGTGGGGACCTCTCCGTACCCTCTTATCCTGACGAGTTCTTCGACCAGGTCAATTTCCCGCTCAAGGTCGAACCTGTGCGGGGGAACTGTGACCGAGAGAGTGCCTCCTTCCCCGTCTTTCACTTCACATCCGAGCCCTGAGAGAATTTCCCGGGCATCTTCCCTCGTGAAGGGGAGGCCTGCTATTTTCGACGCCCTTTCTACCCGGAGAGGAACGGAGCGGGAGAAGTCGTCCCTCTCCCTGACGTCGATAAACCCCCTGTGGACGACCAGGTCTGTCATCCCTGCCAGGAGGGTCACTGCCCTCTCCGCCGCGTAGAGCGTGCCTGCCGGGTCGACACCCCTCTCGAATCGGTATGAGGACTCTGTGGAAAGCCCGAGCCTCCTCGACGTTTTGCGTATGGTAAGGGGCGTAAAGTGTGCGCTCTCGAAGAGGACTCTCGTCGTGGTTTCCCTCACCTCGGTGTTTTCTCCGCCCATAATTCCCGCGAGGGCCACGGGTCTCTTCCCGTCCCAGATGAGGAGGTCATCGGGTTCGATATCCCTTTCCATCCCGTCGAGGGTGGTGAATTTCATCCTCTCCCCTGCCCTCTTCACGACAATTGCAGCCCCTTCGAGGAGGTCAAGGTCGAAGGCGTGCATGGGCTGGCCCAGTTCGAGGAGGATGTAGTTGGTGACATCGACGACGTTGTTTATCGGCCTTATTCCGCAGAGGCGAAGTCTCTGCTGCATCCAGAGGGGAGATGGAGCGATTTTCACGCCCGACACAACTCGAGACGAGTAGCGGGGGCAGAGGTCCAGGTCCTTTATCTGGACGGAAGCCACCTTCGTCACGTCCTCCCCTTCCTCGGGAAAAGAGATTTTCGGTTTTTTAAGGGGAATTCCATAGAGCGCAGAAACCTCCCGCGCTACCCCCAGGACTGAGAGGCAATCCCCGCGGTTGGGAGTGATTTCCACTTCGATGAGATAGTCGTCCAGGAAAAGCGCGTCCCTGACGGGGCTCCCGACAGCCGCCTCTTCGGGGAGTATCATGATCCCCGAGTGGTCCTCTGAAAGGCCGAGTTCTTTCTCGGAACACATCATACCCTCTGAGACGACGCCCCGTATCTTCGCCTTCCTAATTTCGATTCCGCCGGGAAGGACGGCGCCGGGAAGGGCGAGGGGGACGATGTCCCCTTCGCGGATGTTCGTTGCGCCGCAGACGATGGGTCTCGTCCTCTCTCCGTCCCAGACCTGGCACAGAGAGAGCCTGTCCGCGTTAGGGTGCTTTTCGATTTTCTCTATCCTCGCGACGACGAGGTTGTCGAACCCTTTCCCCAGATACTCCACGGAGGAGGCTTCTATTCCCGCCATGGTGAGCCTGTCGGCGAGATTCTCCGGTGTGTCAGGGACGTCGACGAACTCTTTGAGCCAGGAAAAAAGGATCTTCACGGGTCCCCCCTCGAATATGATCGATTAAAACTGGGTGAGAAACCTGAGGTCGTTCTCGAAGAAGAGCCGTATATCACCGATGCCATGGCGGAGCATGGCTATTCTCTCAACCCCCATACCGAAGGCAAATCCGGAAAACTCTTCCGGGTCGTATCCCACGTAACGAAACACTTCCGGGTCGATCATCCCGCACCCGAGAATCTCGAGCCACCCCGTCTCGCTGCAGACCCGGCACCCCTCGCCGCCGCAGATGACGCATTCGATGTCAACTTCGGCGCTCGGTTCCGTGAAGGGGAAGTATGAGGGACGAAACCTGACTCCCCTGTCCTGTCCGAACATGAGGGCGCAAAATTCTGTGAGGACCCCCTTCAGGTCGGCGAAGGTGATATCCCTGTCGACGGCGAAACCCTCCACCTGGTGAAACATGGGGGAGTGAGTAACGTCGGAATCACACCGGTAGACCGTGCCGGGGGCAATCACCCTGACGGGAGGTTTGAGTTTCTCCATGACCCGTATTTGAATGGGAGAGGTGTGCGTTCTCAGAAGGATGTCCCGGTCCAGGTTTTCCACGTAGAAGGTATCCTGCATATCCCGGGCGGGGTGCTCTTTCGGTATGTTGAGGGCTTCGAAGTTGTAGTAGTCCGTTTCTATGTCGGGACCGCCGAAGATGGTGAAGCCGAGACGGGAGAAGACCCGGTTGATTTCTTCCATCGTTGCCGTTATCGGGTGCCTGTGTCCCGGAGGGAGCATCCCTCCCGGGAGGGTGACGTCGACGAAGGAAGCCGCAGCCTTTCTCTTTCTCGCCTCTTCCTTGATTCGCTCGAGTGATTCATCGAAGAGGCTTTCGAGAAATTTCCTCGTCTCGTTTGCTTTCTGCCCGACGACCCGCCTCTCCTCGACGGGGAGGGTGGGAAGTGAACGAAGAATTTCCGAAAGAGCTCCCTTCCTCCCGAAGTATTTCCCCTTGATTTCGAGGAGCTCTTTCTCGGTCGTCGCGCTCCGGAGTTTCTCCTCGGCCTCAGACCTTATCTCTTCGACTTTCGAGGCAAGGTCTCCCATTTTCCTCAACCGAGGTGCGAGCGGGCGATTTCGACCAGTTTCGCGAAAGCTTCCTGGTCGTTAACTGCCAGGTCCGCCAGCATCTTCCTGTCCACGTCGACATTTGCCTTCTTGAGCCCGTGGATGAATTTGCTGTAGGAAAGGCCGTGGGCCCTCACCCCGGCATTAATCCTCTGAATCCAGAGGGCCCGAAACTCCCTCTTCCTCACCTTCCTGTCGCGGTAGGAGTACTTGAGGGCGCGCGCCACGGCTTCTTTGGCAGTCCTCAGGAGCCTGCTCCTTCCGCCCCTGTATCCTTTTGCCATCTTCAGGATTTTTCTTCTCTTCTTCTTGGAGTGCACGCTCCTTTTTACTCTCGGCATCTCTCTTACCCCTTGTCTCGTATTCTTTCTGCTCGTCCTTTACCAGGCGTTCGGAATGAGCCGCCTCACCTTTGCAACGTTGGTGGCGTCGACGAGGTCCTTCTTGCGGAGTCTCCTCTTCCTCTTTCTCGTCTTATGAGTGAGAAGGTGGGATTTCCCCGCCTTGTTCCTCTTAATCTTTCCCGTCCCCGTTACCTTGAATCTCTTGGCGGCTGCCCTGTTTGTCTTGATTTTCGGCATATCGTCCTCCGTCACTGATTCTTCTTCGTCGCCAGAGGCGCCAGCACCATCGTTATCGCCCGTCCTTCCATCTTCGGCTGTGCCTCAACCTTGCCCAGGTCCTTAACCTCCTCCACGATTCTCTGGAGGAGGGCCATTCCCTGGTCGGTGTACGCCATCTCCCTGCCGCGGAAACGGCAGGTAACTTTCACCTTGTCGCCGTCCCCGAGGAACCTCTTTATGTGCTTCAGTTTCACCTGGAAGTCGTGCTCGTCCGTGCGGGGACGGAGTTTCATCTCTTTCACGTTTATGATTGTCTGCTTCTTCTTTGCCTCGTGTTCCTTTTTACTGAGAAGGTATTTGTACTTCCCGTAATCCATAATCCGGCAGACGGGAGGGTCTGCGTTGGGGGCCACCTCGACAAGGTCGAGCCCGAAATCTCTCGCCTTTTCGAGCGCCTCCTGCAGAGGGACGATTCCCAGCTGCTTCCCGTCCGGGTCTATGAGCCTCACTTCCTTCGCGTTGATCCTGTCGTTTACTCTGACGTCTTTCGCTATGGCCTGCCCTCCTTTTTTCTTAAAGTCACTGCACTTTCAGACCAGAGCTTGAAATTTTACAACCTTTCAGCCCGGAATTTAAAGTTCATTTTTCAGGAGTTCGATGAATTCGTCAAGTTTCATCGGAGGAAGGTTTTCGCCTCCCCGCTTCCTCGGGGCAACCGTGCCTGACTCGACTTCCCTGTCGCCTGCCACGAGGGCGTAGGGAATTTTCTTTACCTGGGCTTCCCTTATTTTATAGGAGAGCTTTTCATTCCTCGTGTCCAGGAGAACCCGGAATCCTTCCTCTCGCAACCTCTCCGCAACTTTCGTGCAGTAATCGATGTGCCTGTCCGTTATGGAGAGGACGGCAACCTGCTCGGGGGCCAGCCAGAGAGGAAATGCCCCCGCGTAGTGCTCGATGAGAATTCCGAAGAAGCGCTCCAGTGACCCCATGAGGGCGCGATGTATCATGATGGTGCGGTGCTCTTTCCCGTCCGCGCCGATGTAGGTAACGTCGAACCTCTCCGGGTTATTGAAGTCTACTTGAATCGTTGAGCACTGCCACGACCTTCCGAGCACGTCTTTTATCTTTATGTCGATTTTCGGACCGTAAAAGACTCCCTCTCCCGGGTCGATAGCGTATTCGAGCCCCTTCTTCTCGAGGGCAGATTTCAGCGCTCCCTCTGCCTTTTCCCACGACTCTAACGTCCCCACAAACTTCTCCGGTCTCGTGGACAGGTAAATGTCATACTCTTCGAATCCGAACCTGGTGAGTATGTCTATCGTCATGTCCAGGAGGTCGAAGATTTCCTTCTCCAGCTGCTCTTCCGTGAGAAAAATGTGAGCGTCGTCCTGGGTGAACCCGCGCACGCGCATCAGTCCGTGGAGGACGCCCGACCTCTCGAACCTGTAAACCGTTCCCAGTTCGGCATACCGGATGGGGAGGTCACGGTAGCTCCTCATTTTCGTCTTGTAGATGTTGATGTGGAAGGGGCAGTTCATCGGCTTTATCTGGTACTGACTCCCCTCCACCTCCATGGGAGAAAACATGTTCTCCCGGTAAAACTGGAGGTGTCCCGACACCTCCCAGAGGTTCAACTTCGCGATGTGCGGGGTATAGACGATTTCGTACCCTTTTTTCAGGTGCTCGTCCTTCCAGTAGTCTTCGATGATTTTCCGGACGAGAGCCCCTTTCGGAAGCCAGAGGATGAGACCGGGACCGACCTCTTCGGCTATGTGGAAGAGTTCGAGCTCTTTGCCGAGACGGCGGTGGTCCCTCTTCTTCACCTCTTCCAGGAATGTGAGGTACTTCTTCAGTTCCTTCCTGTCGGGGAAAGAAGTCCCGTATATCCGGGAGAGCATGGGGTTTCTCTCGTCCCCTCTCCAGTAGGCGCCGGCCACCTGGAGGAGTTTGTAAGCCTTCACCCTCTTGCTGGAGGGGATGTGGGGACCCCTGCAGAGGTCGACGAATTCTCCCAGCCTGTAGAGGGATACACGGTCGTCTTCGATGTCGTCGAGGAGTTCAATCTTGTAAGGTTCGTTCTCCTCCTGGAAAAGCTTCCGGGCTTCCTCTTTTTCAACCTCTATCCTCTCAAAGGGGAGGTCAGATTCCACTATTCTCCCCATCTCCTCTTCGATTTTCTCCAGGTCTTCCGGGGTGAACGGCCTGGGTACGTCGAAATCGTAATAAAAGCCGTTCTCTATCGACGGCCCGATTGTGACCCGCGCTTCGGGGAAGAGTCGCTTCACGGCGCAGGCCATGATGTGAGCGGTGCTGTGGCGGAGAATATCCAGTCCATCCGGGTCGGAGAGAGAAACCCACGACACCTCCGCCCCGTCCATCACGGGGGCAGTCAGGTCCTTCAGGCTGCCGTTTTCCCTCACCGCGATGATGGATTCTCTCTTTTTCGGGGATAATTTTTCGAGGAGAGACGCGTATGACTCTCCCTCTTCAAAGGAAACCTGTTCACCTTCGACTGTAACGACGGGCACCTTCCATCTCCCTGTGAGAAGACAAAATAAATGGTGGGCGATAGTGGACTTGAACCACTGACCTCCTGCATGTCAAGCAGGCACTCTAACCACCTGAGCTAATCGCCCACCAGAAGAAGAGAAAACCTCTTTTCTCGAAATTGGAAGATACCACATAAGGTGTTTATTTGTCAACAAATTTCCTGAAACCCCGTTAGAGAACCCGGTGTTGCGAAACAGCCCGGTGAAACTTTTCCGGGTCTGGCTCGAACACCACTACTTTCTTCCCTGTTTCCCTCTCCAGGTCTTGAGGGGTCAGGTCGTCGAGAAACCTGTCCCCCACCTCTCTGAGCATGACGGAGGGAATGAGGAGGTGTTCTTCCCGTCTCCCCATAACCGATTTGAGGACGTCCCTCCCCGGGAGAAGTCCAGTCACCGTCACCGAATCCCCGAAAAGAGTGTTCCGCACCGGCACGGCGGAAATTCGCGCTCCCGTTTTCTGCCCGTAAAAGAGGAGGAACTCTCTTATGTAAGGATAAACAAGCCTCCCCGTGGGGACGACTGCGGAAATCCCGTCCAGCCTCTCGAGTTTCCTCCTCTCGAGTTTTCTCCATGATTCGAGAAACTGTCTGAGGAGTCCCACACCGTTCTCTATCTGGGGGTAGTCTCCATACCTCTTCCTGGAGGGAATCTTCTTCCCGCTGAGGATGTAAAACTCGTCGGAAGCGAAGACGAAGTCCCAGCCCGTTTCCTTCCGGAATTTCCTCGCCCTCTCTTCGACGAAAGTCACCACCTCTTCCGCTATCTGTTTCGTTACGGGCTTCAGGGGAGGGAGTTTTTGCCTGTGTGCCGTCAGGCCCACGGGGACGACGGCGAGGGAAGAGACTCCCGGGTAGAGACTCCAGAGGTAAGAAACCGTTTCGTCCAGCTTATCCCCGTCGTTTATCCCCGGGCAGAGGACCACCTGGGTGTGGACCTGAATCCCTGCCTCAGTGAGAACCGCGAGAAGTTCCCTGATGTCTCGCGCTGCGGGATTCCCGAGCATCTTCCTCCTCAGGTCGTTGTCCACCGTGTGAACGGAAACGTAGAGGGGAGAGAGACGGTAACGGACAATCTTGCCCAGTTCCTCATCTGTCAGGTCTGAAAGAGTCACGAAATTTCCGGAGAGGAAAGAGAGGCGGTAATCCTCGTCTTTGACGTAGAGAGATTGCCTCAACCCTCTGGGAAGTTGATGGACGAAACAGAAGATGCACCGGTTCTTGCACCGCTTCACCTTAACCGGCTCGGGGATGATTCCCAGCGGGTCGCCCCCACCGGTGTAAAGGACTCTTTTCCTCTTCCCGTCCTTCTTAATGATGCGAATTTCCGATGGGGGGGAAGCCGTCAGGTAGTTCAGGTCCAGGAGGTCTTCCACGGGGATGCCGTTCACCTCGAGAACGGAATCGCCCTCTTCGATTCCTTCCTTCCAGGCGAAACTCCCTTTCACAACGCCGTGGACTCGAACTGCCACATCAAATCTCCGACAGGAGTCTGAATCCGGAGAGGAAGTACCGGAAACCTGAGTAAAGGGCCGTGGCTTCACACACGTAGAAGAGAATCGTTTCGACGATTACCGTCCGCTCTGCGAGAAATTTCTCCATGAGCTCGGGGAAACCCGCGTGTGCGAGGACGAGCGCAACGGTGACCACCTGGACGACCGTGTTTATCTTGCTCGAGGTGGCGACAAAAATCCCGTCGATACCGAAGAAGATGATGATGAAGAGGGCTCCTCCCAGGATGATGATGTCGCGGCTGATGACGGTGACGACGAGCCATACGGGTATCTTCTTGAGGATTCCGAGGATGGAAAAGGCGGTCACCATCAACGCCTTGTCCGCTATGGGGTCGAGGAGAGTCCCGAAGCGGGATTTCGTCCGAAAAAGCCGGGCTATGGTCCCGTCTATTCCGTCGCTTATCCCGCTCACGATGAAGATGAGAAATGCCAGGTCGTATCTCCCCTGGAGGGTGAACTCCGCGAAGAAGGGGATGAGGACGATTCTCCCGGCAGTTATGACGTTTGCGACGGTAAGGACCTTTTCCGTGTCGAACCTGTCCCTGTATCGTTCTCTCGACATAGCATCTCCCGGATTCTCTGTACCAGCTCTCCTACTCCGTCTCCCGTCTTCGCGGAAACGTAGAAGTCGCCGTTTTTTCTCTCAGACCGCAGAAGGCTCCTGTCGATAAGGTCGCACTTGTTGTACACGGTGATGATGGGGCGGTTGCCGGCGCCAATCTCTCTGAGTATCGATTCCACCACCTCCCTGTTTTCCTGGGAGAAGGGCGATGCGGCGTCGACGACGTGGACGATGAGGTCGGCTTCAAGGATACCCTCCAGCGTGGCCTTGAAAGATTCGATCAATTCCGGAGGGAGGTCACGGATAAAGCCGACCGTGTCGACGAGGAGAAATGAGTCTCCTCCCCCTGTTTTCACCCTCCTCGTCGTCGGGTCGAGGGTGGAAAAAAGCTGGTCCCTCGACGTTACTGACGACTCCGTCAGCCTGTTGAAGAGAGTTGACTTCCCGGCGTTTGTGTATCCCACGAGGGAAACGACGGGGTTTCCCCTCCTTTTCCTTCCTGCGTAGTGGAGAGACCGGGTCCTTCTCACTTTCTCCAGTTCCCTTTTTATCTGGGCAATCCTCTCCCTTATTCTCCGCCTGTCCACCTCCAGTTTCTTCTCGCCCGGCCCTCTCGTCCCTATTCCGCCTCCCGTCCGGGAAAGCTGAACTCCCTTGCCAACAATTCTCGTCAATCTGTAATTGAGTTGAGCCAGTTCAACCTGAAGTTTTCCCTCCTTCGTCTGAGCCCTCTGGGCAAAGATATCGAGGATTAGCTCCTTTCTGTCGATGACCTTCACCCCCAGGGCGTCTTCCAGCTGCCTCTGCTGCCCCGGCTTCAGGAGATTGTAGAACACGACAGCGTCCGCGTCGTGGCGGTGGACCAGGCTGTGAATCTCTTCGACTTTCCCCGACCCGACGAGCGTTGACGGGTTGAAGCGGTCCGTCCTCACGAGGACTTTCTCCACGACCCGTGCACCTGCTCCTCTGGCAAGTGCCTCGAGCTCGTCCATCACGTCCTCTTCCGTGAGGGAGAAAACCCGGAAAGGCCCTCCAGATGTTCTCCCCCTCTTCAAAAAAGCTCCGACGAGTATCGTCCGCTCTTCTCTCTCCCGAACCATGTCAGCAGATTTCGACGGCGTCGTATCCGAGGACGGACCTGACGCGGGTGAAGAATTCCCTGCGGGGTGATACGGTGAGCGTGTCAGGGAGGTCTATATCGACGACGATGTCGTCGCTGGAGACAAAACGAATCTTCAGTTCTTTGTCCCCCGACATTTCCTGGACAAGTTTCAATATTTTTTCAAGTTTTTCCTTTGTGTAATACTCTTCGAAAATCGTGATGATAATTTCCCTCGACAGCCTTTCTCTCCCTTCTGCGACGGGGATAATCTCCTTCACTATTATTTTAACACCCCTGTCTGACGCCTCCACCGTCCCCCGGGCAATGTAGGGCTCCCCTGATTTGATGATTGCTTCCGATTCCCGGTAAACCTGGGGGAAAACGACGAGTTCGATGGAGCCGGTTAAGTCCTCGAGCCGGACGGTGCACATTCTTTCCTGCTCTCTCCTCGTCAATCTCTCCCGGATTTCCGCCGTGACCCCGGCAACGGCAACAGAGGCGCCGTGTCTCTTCTCCCTTACCTCCAGAGCGGTGAGGATTCCCAGTCCCTCAATCTCCTTCAGGTGCTTCTCCAGGGGATGGCCGGTAATGTAAAATCCCAGAGCTTCCCTCTCGTAAAACATCCTCTCCTTGTCCGTCCACTCTGGATAGGAAGAAAGGTCGATGGTTAATCTGTGTTCCCCTCCGTTTCCTCCTCCGCCGAAGAGGTCCATCTGCCGCTCATCTCTCTTCCTTTTTTCTCTCTGGACAGTGGAGAGAATTTCGTCGAGCGCCGCGAAGCACCTCCCCCGGGAGGATTCAATCGTGTCGAAGGCTCCCGCCTTTATGAGGCTCTCTATTGTCCTTCTGTTCACCCTTCTCAGGTCTACCCGGCTGACGAAGTCCACCAGGTCGCGGAAGGGCCCTTCCTGGCGTGCTTCCTTTATCGCCTCGATGGCCGATATCCCCACGTTCTTTATCGCTGCGAGGCCAAACCTGATTTTTCCGTCTGATACGGTGAAGACCTCGTCGCTCTCGTTCACGTCAGGGGGAAGTATTTTTATCCCCGACTCTCTGCAGTAGTTGATGTACTGGGAGAGTTTGTCCGTGTTCCCCGACTCGTAGGTGAGGATGGCGCAGAGATATTCAACGGGGTAATACGCTTTCAGGTACGCCGTCTGGTAAGCGATGACGGCATAGGCCGCGCTGTGGGACTTGTTGAAGCCGTATTCTCCGAATCCCTTTATCGTGTTCCAGAGCGCGACGGCCTTATCCCTGGCGATTCCGTTCTTCACGCACCCTTCGAGGAATTTCTTCTCGTGTTCCGCCATCTGTGAGGCGATTTTCTTTCCGATAGCCTTTCTCAGTGAATCGGCTTCGCTCATCGAGTAACCCGCAAGAGCCTGAGCGATTTTCATCACCTGCTCCTGGTAGACGATGACGCCGTATGTATCCTTCAGGATCGGTTCGAGCTGGGGGAAGAAGTAGGTTATCTTCTTTCTTCCGTGTTTCCTGTCGATGTAATCGTCCACCATTCCACTCTGGAGGGGTCCCGGACGGTAGAGGGCTATGGCGTCGATGAGTTCGGAGAACCTGGAAGGGGCGATGCGCACGAGGAGGTCCGTAAACCCGGGGCTTTCGCACTGGAAAACTCCCTTCGTGTCCCCCTTTCTCAGAAGTTCGTAAACCTTCTCGTCGTCGAGCGGTATCTTTTTCAGGTCGATTTCTTTCCCGTGTATCTTTTTGACGAGTTCGATGGTGTACTTGATGATGGTGAGAGTTTTCAGGCCGAGAAAGTCGAACTTGACGAGCCCCGCCTTCTCGACGTCAACCATGTCGAACTGGGTCGTTATGTCTCCGTCCGAGTTCCTCAGGAGGGGGACACAGTCCGTAATGGGGGAGTTCGATATCACCACTCCAGCAGCGTGGGTCGACGCGTGCCGGCACGTCCCCTCTATGGCGAGCGCCGTCTGGAAAACTTTCCGGGCCCGTTCATCACGGGAGATGAGGTCCCGTATCTGCGGGACCGTTTCCATCGCCGTCTTCAGGTCCATTCCCTGGGGAACGAGCTTGGCCATACGGTCGACGTCTCCGTAGGGGAGGTCAAGCACCCTGCCCACGTCGCGAATCGCGGCCCGCGCCTGCATGGTCCCGACGGCGCAAATCTGGGCAACGTTTTCCTTTCCGTACTTCTCCTCCACGTAGCGGATGACCTCGTCCCGCCCCTCTTTGCAGAAGTCGACGTCGATGTCCGGCAGGCTTATTCTGTCCGGGTTGAGGAACCTCTCGAAGAGGAGCCCGAACTCCAGAGGATCTACTTCCGTAATACCTATAGCGTAGGAGACGAGGGACCCCGCGGCGCTCCCCCTCCCCGGTCCGACGGGGATACCCCTGTTGCGCGCATACTGGATGAAGTCCATCACGATGAGAAAGTAACCCGCAAACCCCATCCTGTTAATAACGGAGAGTTCATACTCGAGCCTCTCCTTATACTCCTTCACCCTCTCCTCGCTGAGGGGAAAACCGGCCTCCTCTTTCTCTTTCAACCGCTTATCAAGGCCCTTCCTGGCGATTCTCTCCAGGTATTCAGCAGTGGAGAGGCCGTTGGGAGGAGTGAAGTCGGGTATGCGAGGTTTCCCCAGTTCCAGGGTCACGTTGCACCGCTCAAATATCTCCAGAGTGTTTTTCAGGGCACCCTCAACGTGGCCAAATTCCTTTTCCATCTCTTCGGGCGACTTCAGGTAGAACTCTTCCGTCTCGAACCTCATCCGGTTTTCCTCAGACACCTTCCTCCCCGTTTGGAGGCAGAGGAGAATGTCGTGGATGGGGTGGTCTTCCTTCCTGAGGTAATGGCAGTCGTTTGTGCCCACCACAGGAGTGCCCGTCTTTTTCCCGAGCTCCACGAGTTTCTCGTTCATTTTCATCTGTTCGGGGAGCCCGTTTGCCTGTATCTCCAGGAAGAAAGAGTCCTTTCCGAAAATGTCCTTATATTCCTCGACGACCTGCGAGGCCTTCTTCATTCCGCTCCGAGAAATCGTGACGGGGACCTCGCCCTGGAGGCAGGAGGAAAGGGCGATGAGCCCTTTCGAGTGCTCCCGGAGGAGTTCGCGGTCCACTCTCGGTTTGTAGTAATACCCTTCCACGTGAGAGCGGGAGACGAGTTTCAGGAGATTCCGGTACCCCTCGTTGTTCTCCGCCAGCAGGATGAGGTGGAAGAGGCCTTCCTCCCGCGCCCCCGTGTTTTTCTCGAATCGGGACCCGGGAGTGACGTATATCTCGCACCCGAGGATCGGTTTTATCCCTTCCCTGAGCGCCTTCTCGTAGAACTGGATGACACCCATCATCGAGCCGTGGTCGGTAACGGCCACCCCGGGCATACCCAGTTCCTTGACCCGCGTCACCAGGTCTTCCATCTTGATGAGTCCGTCCAGGAGGCTGTACTGGGTGTGAAGGTGGAGGTGGACGAATGACATGGGCTCACTCCCATTCTATCGTCGAGGGCGGTTTGGAGGAGATGTCGTAGACGACCCTGTTGACTCCCCTCACCTCGTTAATGATTCTGTTTGAAATTGTCTTCAAAACGCCGTAGGGAAGTTCCACCCAGTCCGCCGTCATTCCGTCGAGGGAATGGACAGCCCGGACTGCCACGACGTTCTCGTATGTCCTTTCGTCACCCATGACGCCGACAGTCTTCACCGGGAGAAGGACGGCAAAGGCCTGCCATATAGACTCGTAGAGTCCCGCCTTCCGAATCTCTTCCTCAACGATTGCGTCTGCCTGCCTGAGTATCTCCAGGCTCTCCTTCGTCACTTCTCCTATGATTCGGACGGCGAGACCCGGGCCGGGAAAGGGGTGCCTCGTGAGGATTTTCTCGGGAACTCCCAGTTCCCTTCCGACCCGCCGGACCTCGTCCTTGAAAAGTTCCCTCAGGGGCTCTATCAGCTTCAGGTTCATCCTCTCGGGTAGTCCCCCCACGTTGTGGTGGGTCTTAATCGTTGCCGACGGCCCCTTGAAGGACACGCTCTCGATGACATCCGGGTAAAGCGTCCCCTGTGCGAGGAACTCCACCTGTCCCAGCTTTTCAGCTTCTTCTTCGAAGACGCGGATGAAGGTCTCCCCGATGATTTTCCTCTTCCGCTCCGGGTCGGTCACCCCCTTGAGGGCATCGAGAAACCGCTCCGACGCATCGGCGTATATGAGGTTCAGGCCGATGGAGTCACGGAAAACGGAAATGACCTCCTCAGCTTCGTTTTTCCTCAGCAGCCCGTTGTTGACGAAGATGCAGTGGAGCCTGTCCCCAACGGCTCTGTGGATGAGCACCGCTGCCACGGAGGAGTCAACGCCCCCGGAAAGGCCGAGAATAACCTTCCCCTCTCCCACCTTTTCCCGAATCTTCTCGATTGATTGGTCGATGAATGAGCCTACGGTCCAGTCCCGTGCGGCGCCGCAAATCTTCGTCACGAAGTTCTCGAGTATTTTTATCCCCGCAGGGGTATGGACCACTTCGGGGTGAAACTGGACGCCGTATATGTCTCCCCTTCCGCTTCTCATGGCTGCAAAGGGCGTGTTCTCCGTTTTTCCAATGGATACGAATCCGCCGGGAAGAACCTCAATCCTGTCCGAGTGGCTCATCCACACGGAAATCTCCCCGTCCCGAACGAAATCATCGATGTCCGAGAAGAGAGGGTCCTCCTGGTCCACCTTCACTCTGGCGAAGCCGTATTCCCTCTTATCCGATGCCTCAACTTTCCCCCCCATGACGTGGGTGATGAGTTGCATGCCGTAACAGATGCCGAGGACAGGCACTCCCATCGCGAAGAGGTCTAAGGAAACGGTCGGGGCCCCTTCATCGTAGACGCTCGCCGGTCCGCCCGAGAGGATGATCCCTTTCGGGTTAAACCGCTTTATTTCCTCCACAGGCATATTGAAGGGATGAATCTCGCTGTAGACGGAGAGTTCCCGAATTCTCCGGGCGATGAGCATCGTGTACTGTGAACCGAAGTCGAGGATGAGGATTTTATCCATGGAACTCTCCTTCAGTCTATCCAGTAGTTCGGTGCTTCTTTCGTGATGATCACGTCGTGGACGTGGGATTCCCTCAATCCCGCGTTCGTAATCCTGACGAATACAGCCTTCTTCTGAAGTTCCTCGATGTTTCTCGCACCCACGTAGCCCATTCCGGCCTTGAGCCCACCGATGAGCTGGTAGACGCTGTTGGAGAGAGGACCCCTGTAAGGGACTCTCCCCTCGATTCCTTCGGGGACGAACTTCGACTCCTGCTCCACCTCCGTCTGGAAGTAGCGGTCTTTACTCCCCGACTTCATCGCTCCGATAGACCCCATTCCCCGGTAAACCTTGTAAGAGCGGCCCTGAAAGAGCACGATTTCTCCGGGAGACTCGTCCGTGCCGGCGAAGAGAGAACCGATCATAACCGTCGAGGCTCCAGCTGCGAGGGCTTTCGTGATGTCCCCTGAATATTTTATCCCTCCGTCAGCGATAATCGGCCTCCCGTATTTCCTCCCGACGGCGGCGCACTTCATGATAGCCGATATCTGCGGGACGCCGACGCCGGCCACTATTCGGGTCGTGCAGATGGACCCGGGACCGACGCCCACCTTGACGCAGTCGGCACCGGCACGGAAAAGGTCTTCCGCCCCGTCGTCCGAGGCAACGTTGCCTGCGACGACGGGAATCTCCGGGTACTTTTTCTTTATCCACCTGACCGTCTCTATGACCATCTTCGAATGCCCGTGGGCCGTATCGACGCAGATGACGTCGACGCCTGCTTTGACGAGCCTTTCAACCCTCTCTTCCGTGTCAGGACCTGTGCCGACGGCGGCTCCCACCCTCAGGCGTCCCAGAGAGTCCTTGCAGGAGTTCGGGTATTTCTGGACCTTGACGATATCCTTTATGGTGATGAGACCCTTCAGGTTGTACTCCTCGTCAACGACGAGGAGCTTTTCAATCCTGTGCTCATGGAGAATCTTTTTCGCCTCCTCAAGGGTGATTCCTTCCCTGACGGTGACGAGGTTTTTGCTCGTCATCACGTTTCTCACGGGCTGTTCGAAGTTCGTCTCGAACCGGAGGTCCCTGTTCGTCAGGATGCCCACGAGTTTCTTCCCCTCCGTCACGGGGACGCCGGAAATGCGGTACTTTTTCATTATTTCGAGGGCTTCCGACACCTTCTGGTCGGGACCGATGGTGATGGGGTCGACAATCATTCCCGACTCGGACTTCTTCACCCTGTCCACTTCCCCGGCCTGCGCCTCTGGAGTGAGATTCCTGTGAATGATTCCGATTCCCCCCTCCCTCGCCATTGCAATGGCCATGTCCGCCTCCGTCACCGTGTCCATGGCTGCGGAGAGGAGAGGGATGTTGAGGCGAATATCACCCGCAAGAGGTGAACTCACGTCCACCTCCGAAGGAAGGACTGACGATTCCCTCGGGACGAGAAGGACATCGTCAAAAGTCAGCGCTTCTTCAAAATTCTTGAATGTCATACCTTCACCCCTTTGTGAAAATCTCTGCTCACATAGAGCAGGGCCCCCTCCAGGAGGCTCCCATCGGATACGACGGTTTCCCCCACGCCGACGAGGTCCATCGCCTCCGTGGCTATGACGACACCCGGGACGATGAGGACCTCTCGCCCCGCCTCCATCCCGGGAAGGTGGAGCCTTTCCCGGGACGTCAGCGATAAGAGTTTCTTCTGGAGTTTCTCAATCTCATTCCTCGACATTACCGTTCCATTTATCATCTCCGGGTCGTACCTCTTCATCTTCTTTTTCAGAGCCGCCAGCGTCGTATACGTACCCGCGGTCCCGACGATTCTTTTGACTTTCCTCCTTCTGAAGTTTCCGCACGCCCTCTCCAGTCTCTCCCTCACGAAGAGCCTCAGGTTGAGAAGTTCCCACTCTTCCGGAGGGTCTGAAAGGGGGAAAAGCGACGTCAGGTAGACGACCCCCACGGGGGTGCTCACGTACTCAACTCTCCTTCCGTTGTGAATGAACTCCGTGCTCCCACCCCCGATGTCGACGTAAAGCGCGTCCCGGGTGAGTTCGTCCGGGAGCGTCGAGGAGATGCCAAGCGCCGTGAGCGAGGCTTCAAACCCGGGGGCAATGACGCGAATCCTCACACCCGCTTCTTTTTCCGCCCTCCTGAGAAACTCCTTCGAGTTTTTCGCCTCCCTCAGAGCCTGCGTGCCGGCTGCAAAGTACCTTTCCACCCCCGCAGATGTCATTTTTTCCCTGAAACGGGCGAGAACTCTCAGCGACCCTTCAATCTCCCCGTCTGAAAGGCTGCCCTCCTCTTTCATCGACCTTCCGAGGCCCGTGATTTCCCTGTCCCTCAGGACAGGCTTGATTTTCCCGCCCTCCACGTCCGCGATGAGGAGGCGGAGAGTGTTCGTGCCGACGTCAATGGAGGCAAGTCTCACCGCCTCTTCGCCTCCCCGTACATTTTCACTATTTCGAGGTAGCTGTCCCGGAAGACCCTCGTGGCGTTCACCGAATCCTCGCCCAGATTTTTGACCACTTTCCCGGGGATGCCCATGACCAGCGAGTGAGGCGGTATGACCGTGCCCTGGGTTACGAGCGCTCCTGCCCCCACGATTGACCCTTTCCCCACGACAGCACCATCCAGGACGATTGCCCCGATGCCGATGAGGCATCCGTCTTCGACGGTACATCCGTGGAGGATTGCTCCGTGCCCCACCGTCACGTCATCCCCGATGGTCAGGGGGTATGCGCCTCCCGTCACGTGGAGTGTGGAATTATCCTGAATGTTCGTGTTTCTCCCGATTGTGATCGAGTTGACGTCTCCCCGGACGACGGTGCCGAACCAGATGCTCGACCCCTCACCGATGGTGACATCGCCGATGACCACGGCTGTTTCTGCGATGAATACTCCATCCGATATACGGGGTTCCTTATCCCCCAGCGAGAGAATCATCCGACTCTTCCTCTGCTTTTTCGGTTTTCTCCGGTAAGGCTTCGTAGATGAAGCAGGCCGTCATCAGGAAAAAAACGGCAAACAAATATGAGGCAATTATAAAACAAACGATCCCGAAGATTGAACCGTAAATCACGTTGAGGCGAGAGAGAAACCGGAGATAGAGGATAAAACCCTCCTTCACGAGATAGGTGAGGACTCCGAAGACGAATCCCCCAGAAAGCGAATGGGGAATGGGCACGTGAATGGGAGAGAGGTGCCGGTAAGCGAAGGCCGAAGCGAGAGAGATGACGATGAAGGGAATCAGGTGGTTGAAGATTCTCAGGGACTCGTCGACGAGGAATCGGAGGGCAGGCGTTTCCAGGGGAATCCCGGCTTTCCGGAGAAGCGCCGTCAGGGAGGCGATTATCGTTATGGCTATGATGACCACTCCGGACCCGATGATAATGAGAAAGTGAGAAAGGAAGATGGAGAGAAAACCCTTCCTCTTCCTCTCTCCCCAGAGGACGGAGAGGGAGAGGTGGACGGTGTTGGTGAAGGAGAGGGTCGTCAGAAAGAGCGCAACGAAACCGAAGATTCCCAGCGTCCCCGTTTTCTTCTGGAGGAGGAAGAAATTCTCTATGATGACGTCTGCCGCGAAGGGGAAAAAGTCCTGGAGGAGGGTCTGCCACCCGTTCGGGTTGCTCAAGGAACGGGAAAAGAAACCACCCACCATGGAGACGATGAAGAGAAAGGGAATGATGGAGAGGAAGACGTTGAAGGAAATTGCGGAACTGTAAACGAAGCCGTTCCCCTCGATGAAGCGGCTGACGGAGCGCCTGGCGTACCGGAGCACGGCGGCAATTCTCTCTCCGGGAGGCGTCTCCTTCGCTCTGGAAGTCTCTTCCCTCCCCTCTCCTTCCTGCTTATCCACTACTTC